>JAWOJI010000065.1:0-6227 GCA_046481735.1 Desulfatiglandales bacterium
GGGGAAGAATCCGGAAAAAAGCGAGGCGCGCCCGGAGGATCAAAACCCATCTCGGCATGGGCCTCCAGATATCTTTTGACTTGGCCCACAATTTCCCTGAACTCCACTGCGGCATTCACGCTGTTTTCTCCCACAGCTCCTTGATTCTATCAAGAAGCCGATTCGCCACTGCATCTTTCGGCATCAGCTCCCACTCCTCTATGCGGCCGTCGCGATAAATCACCTTGACCGCATTGGTTTCCACTCCAAAACCTGTATCATGGCGGGAAACATCGTTGGCCACGATTAGGTCAAGGTTCTTTTTTTCAAGCTTCTCTCGGGCATGGCCCAAGAGGTCCTCGGTTTCTGCGGCAAAACCCACCAAAAGCTGTCGGCTTGCGCCACGACCGCAACCCAGTTCCGCCAGGATGTCGGGATTCTCGATGAGGCCGATAGTTTGCGTTTGCCCTTTTCGCTTTATCTTTTGGGCGGCTCTTTCCACGGGCCTGTAATCCAGCACGGCGGCTGCCTTGATAATTACATCCATGCTCCTGCAACGATCCAGAACCACCCTTCGCATCTCTTCCGCGGTGTTCACCCTCTCAAAGACAACGCCTCTTGGCGGGCTGAGGTTGGTGGGGCCGCTCACCAGGGTGACCTTGCCGCCCCGCATCCCGGCAATTCTGGCTATGGCATATCCCATACGCCCGCTCGATCGGTTGGTCATGTATCTCACCGGATCCAGAGGCTCGATGGTCGGACCGGCGGTCACCAGGAATCTCATCCCTATGAGGTCTTGAGGCGAGAGAAGCCGCCTCGCCTCTTCCAGGATATCTTCGGGTTCCGGCAGCCTCCCGGGGCCCTCCGTTCCACAGGCGAGCCCGCCGTCATCCGGCTCCATGACCGCGTAGCCGCGGGCTTTCAATGTTTCCAGGTTTCTTTGGGTAACTGGGTTAAGAAACATCTTGCTGTTCATGGCAGGACAAACAAGGATTCCGGCCGATGCCGCCAGCACCATGGTGGACAAGAAATCGTCCCCCAGGCCATGCGCCAATTTGGCGATGAAGTTGGCTGTTGCAGGCGCGATGACGACCAGGTCGGCCTGCTGTCCCCAGTGGATATGGTCCATGGCGTCGGTCCCTGCATCCCACATGTTTGAAATCACTTTGTTTCCTGAAAGCGCTTCAAAAGTGAGCGGAGAGACGAACCGGGTTGCGTTCTCAGTCATGGCGACCTTCGTTTGGACGCCCTCTTTGACAAGGAGCCTCACCAGTTCCGCCGCCTTATAAGCGGCAATGCCGCCTGTTACCCCGATAATGACGTTTTTGCTCTTCATAGATTCTTACGGAGATTCCAAAAACCCGGCCCATGCCTCATATTCTCCGTCGCTCACCATTGTAACCCAGAATTCTTCTGAGCCGAGAAGTTTCTTGATTCGCTCGCCTTGGTCGGCAGCCTCACCCTTGTTCTCAAAAAACCCTATACGCAGCCTGAGGTAGTCCTTCCCCTTCACACGGGCTGGAGTGATGTAAGCCGGAAAACCCTCTCTGGCCAAAATGGTGGCCGGAGATACGACCTCCCCCTCAGTGGAAGCGGATGTGGATATCACGTTTACGGCCCACATGGCCTTCGAAGGCTTTTCCACCCCCTCCTTCGCTTCGTGAGGGGTAATGAAACGCAGCATCAGTCCCGGCGTAAGCTCGCGAGCTGCGAAATCCGCTCCAACGGGTTGATCGCCGAATTTGTCCCGGTTGAGCCGCAGAAGGATGGGCCATTTCAAGGGATCCTCCATGATCTCCCGGCGAGCAGCGATCCCCATCAAGGTATCCCCCTGTCTTGCGACATAGACTCCTCCCTCGGCCTGTTTCGCGTCCATGGGGGTTTCCGGCTTTCCCTCGTCCGGCGCCGGCTCTTTCTCAGCCACAGTCACTTCTTTTACCTCGGTGTCGGTCGTTAAGGCCGAGGGCTCCTCTTCCGTCCGGCCTTTTTCTCCCTCCCTTGCCTCCTCCAACTTCGCCTCAGGCTCATATTTCCGTTCCGGCTGAGACTGGATCGCTTGTACCACCTTGGGCAAAGGAGGATGCTTGGGCGGTTGATCCTCCCGTGAACACGCAGTTCCTAAAACGGAGAAGAGTAGGCAGACCGGAACACACAGAACCGGTACCTTCATGTTTTCCTCCAGAAGATCAGTAAAGGGAACTTACCGGGTACGAATCAGAAATCATTGAAGATCATAAACTTACAATCAATTAAAGCGCAAAACACAGGCCTTGACAATAAAAAACTGTGCCCATCTTTTCTTGACAGATTCCGGCGCCTTGGCTTATATCAACGAATCATCGCCTATCAGCACCCGAGGGAGTATCATGAAAGTTCTCGTCTATGGCTCCGGGGGCAGGGATCATTGCCTTGCCGACACCTATGCGGAAAGTCGGCATGTGGACAAGGTTTATTTTACGCCGGGCAATCCGGGGGTTTTGCATACGCCCAAAGGGCGGCGCGGCCTCATTGAACTCGTGAAGCTCGAGGACTTTCGAACAGTCGCCGACTTTTGCCTGGAAAAGGACGTGGATCTGGTCGATGTTGGATCTGAGAATCCTTTGGAGAAAGGCTTGATCGATGTCCTGAACCTGGCCGGCATAAGAACCGTGGGGCCTAAAGGGGCATTTGCCAAACTGGAAAGCGACCGGGCCTTCACCAGCAACCTTTTGCGTAAGATCGGCGTTTCAAAACCGGAATACCGTATCTTCGACGACCCCCCTGCAGCCATGGAATACGTGCGCAACATCGGCTACCAGGTCGTCGTGAAGGCCAACGGCCTGGCAGCGGGAAAGGGCGCCATTGTGTGCGAGGATGCGACAGGTGCAGAGGCCGCCATACAGAAAATCATGGTGGAAAAAATATTCGGAGACTCAGGAAACCGGGTTGTGATCGAAGAGAGGAAGTACGGGACCGAGATCTCCTTTTTTGCATACCTGGATGGAAAACACGTGATGCCCCTGAAAATGTTCGCCCAGGACTACAAACCTGCTTTCGACCCTGAGGACCAAGAATCCATTCAGCAGTTCGGAGGCAACCTCAATACAGGAGGCACGGGATGCTACTGCCCTCATAAGCTTGTCAGCCCATGGCTCGTCAACCGGATCATCAAGGAAATCGTGAATCCCACGGTGAACGCGATTTACAATGACTTGGGCTGGGATTACCGGGGTGTTCTTTATTTCGGGCTCAACCTGGACCCTTATGGCGCCCTGGAAGTTTTTGAAATCAATGTAAGGCACGGGGACCCCGAGTGGGAAGTGCTCGCCCGCAAGCTCAGCACCGACCTTTTTGAAATCGGAATGGCTACGTGGGAAGGGAATCTGGATCAGATCACACCGGTTTGGAATCACCAGTCTTATGTGGACGTCATTGCCATGGAGGGACGCTCCAAGGCTTCCAAAGGCTGGAACAAAGGGTACCCCGGTCGTTACGGAAAGGGACACCGCATCGTGGGTCTGGATGAGATCGGGAAGGGAATCGCCGTTTATTTTGCCGGGGTGGATCAGGACCCGGAGAAAGGTCTCGTCACTTTCGGGGGCCGGGTGCTCCATATCGTTGCCGGCGACGCCACCCTTGAGGGCGCCAGAGAAAAAGCTTACCGCAGCATCAGAAGGATCGCCTTTCTGGATCACAACAACAACGACGTGAACTGCATGCGTTTCCGGGAAACAATCGGTCTCTAAAGGCCCCCCTCTTTCCTCACCTCCTCGGTCGCGGCTCCACTCTGGCCAGAAGATAAAAAATGACCCCCAGGACGAGCAGCCCGCCGATCAGAAGCGCGAAAGTGAGGGCCTCTTTTTCGTCGATGGCTGCAACGAAAAGCTTGCGGATAAAGGCCACCAGCGCAAGCTCTACGAATACCTGCACGCGGAACCTTCCGCCACGGAGGTGCTCCACCTGGGTGTGGAGAAGTTCGATCATCATCCAGAGGATGAGCAGGGAACCCAATGCTTTGATCACCCCGGTCTCCAGGGTTTCCTGCAGCGCATAGAGAATGTCGCTTGCGAGCAGGCCCGCCACGCCGGCTGCCAGGACCACCAGACCCAGCATCAACAGCAGGTTTAGGCCGTGCATGAGCCGTTCCGCCCACTTCACGAGCCAGAACTCCAAACGGTGTGAAAGAAACACCTTTTTGAGTTCCGCTTCCCTGTAAGAACTCGTCATGACGTCGAGGTTGATATCCAGGATTTTGTCGAGGGTCTCAATCAGAAAATGCCTTCGATCCGGATCCGCAACTTCGCTCTCAATGCACCTAAGACAGTAGGCCCGGATGAAACTCATGGATGCATTGACATAGTGGCCGTTGAGGCCGATCTTAACGTGAACCTGGCTGATCCTTCGCAGGCGCAAGAGGTAGCGCTGATCGTATTTGGCCGTCAAGAGATCTTTGAACCACGTCTTGATGGTTTGCTTTCTTCTCTCAACGGCCTCTTCCGTCCGGAAGTACGCGGCTGTGTTGGGATTCTCCATCAGGAATCCGTAAAAGTCTTCTGCAAGCTCATCGGAAAGGGGAAGCAACAATGCCCCTAGTTCCTTCATGTTTTCCTCATCCCCCGGCATGAACCGGTAGTTTCTCAGAATGCTTTCCATGCTGTCCATGGCAGTCATGATTCCTTTCTGTTCGCTCTAATGAGGCCGACCGGTTGGTTAAAGTAACCAAGCTCAAGGTGCGGGAACTCCTGCTCGAGGATCGAGACCATTTGTTTCATCCCCAGAGCCGGTGATTCTTTGAAGGGCATTTGCTTCAGATAAAGCCGGGGGTCGATGCAGAGGTTTTTCAGGTGTACAAAATGAAGCCCGGTTTTTCGGATTAGGGCAATGAGGGCTTCGATTTCCGCTTCCTGATCGGAGATTCCCGGAAAGACAAGGTAATTGATCATCGTGTAGAGGTTAAGATCTCCAGCCAGCGAGATTGATTTCACAACGTCTTCGAAGTCGTATCCTTTAGGGCGGTAGTACGCCCGGTAAAGCGACGGGCGAGAGCTGTTGATGCTGATTCGGATGGAATCCAGGCCGCTTGCAGCGATACGCCGGATCCTCTCGGGCCGGCTCCCGTTGGTGTTGAGATTGATGGTCCCCCGGTCGGTCCGCCGTCTTATCTCACGGATGCTTCCAGCGATCAACACATGCTCGGTCAGGGGCTCCCCCTCGCACCCCTGCCCAAAGCTGACAATAGCGTCGTCTGCACGATCGAGGTGGCGTAGGGCAAGGGCCACGATTTCTTCTTTGCCGGGCTTGAAGGAAATCCTCTGGTGTGATGCGACACATGACGTTCCGCTTTGCAGTGAAAGGCATCCCAGGCAGCTTGCGTTACATCCGCGGCTCACGGGAAGAGGCGCTTCCCATCTTCCGAAAAAAAGGTTTTTGGCGGCAAAACAGTGATTTTCTGTAGCGCACCGGGCAAGATGATCGAGGAGAGGCCCTCCTCTCCCTTGCTTCCTGTACCGCGCCACGGCGGGCAGCAGCTTACGGTCGTCATAATTGCGAGGATCCCACTTGTGATTGTATTCTATTCTGAACGCAGGCACCCAGTAGCGCCCGTCCTTGAAGCCCACAGCCGTGTAGGCCCACATGGGCAGCGCACCGTCTTTTCCCCGGTACTCCACGGCAGGAAGAAGAGTTCTCACCAGGCCGGGCTCCAGGAAAGCCGCCACGGCAAAGCATGGAATCCGCTCCCTCCGATTCCCGGCTTCCCGTACCGTTCGAAATTCACCGGTAGAAGGATCACTGCCTACGGGAGAGCCGAAGGGGATATAGAAAAGCTTGCTGAATTCCGGCATAGCGACAAGATCTTCCTTTTTGATCCCAACCGGGCGGTCTCCGGAAAACCCGGCCATTCGGTAATCGGGGTGCTCATATACCCGGCCTTTAGCGTCGGCATAGAGCATATAGGGGAGATCCTTCATTTCAGCGTACAACTTTTCATCCTCCACTTCATTTTCTTACAATCCCTGAGAACGGCTGTCAATTGGGAGGAAAATGCGGATCCTCATTTACCTGTCATGAGAGCCTCTGCAAAAGGACATTGAAGTTCGCTTTTTCCCGGTATAGACTAAAAAAGGGTGTTACCCAATTCGATTCCGCAAGAGACAATGATGATGAGTTCGTAAAAAGTCCTCGGAATTGCTGACATTTGTTGATTTGCAAATAGCTGAAATAATTGCATTTTATGTCATTTTTTTCTTGCAATGGTGATCCGGCGGTGA
>JAWOJI010000102.1:0-5109 GCA_046481735.1 Desulfatiglandales bacterium
ATCGGTCGACTCGGCTGACGGGGGGCCACCTCGCTCCTCGATATAGCTCATGTCCGGCAGCCCGGTGATGTCCACCAACACCGTCGGGCCCAGGTCCTTACGGCGCAGTTCGGGGATGACATCGGTTCCGCCTGCAACCACTCGGGCCCCTCCGTCGGCAGCCCTAAGCATCTCCAGCGCTTCCTCCAGAGTGCGAGGCTGAAGATATCCTTTCACCGGCACGTCCTTGGACCAGTGAAGTTCATGAAAGGCTAAGGGCATGGTATCCTCCAGAAGAAAGCAATGAGAAGGTAGCTGATGCTGATAGGAACTTCCTCTTTCTAACGAGGAATGTATCCAAGTGCCCCTTGTGGGTCAAGGGAAAAATATCCTTTTTCCGTTTTCATCCTCTGGATCATAAACAGTGCGACTGTGGGTCAGCCAATTTGTGGATGGGCTTAGGTTGATGGCAGTCAGGTGGGTCAGCGGTGGCAGGTTTTCGTAGTTCGGGAGGTTGCAAATGGCTTAATCTCGGCAAGCGACACCCCCGATTGCAAAGCCGGAGTCTTTCCAGAGAAATGAATTGTTCGATTTCCCAAGAGGTGGAGAGATCACACTTCATAAGCGTTATATAAGCGAAGGGTATCCGGGCCTGAAAGACGGCATGAGGCTCAGGGTTTCCAGTCCTTTTTCTTTTAGCAGTGTGCCGTAAACTTTGTTTAGGCATAGTAGGTAAATCGATCCCAGAACTCTTTGTCCTTGTCTTTCCAGTCCGGGCCGAATTTCTTTTGATAATAGGTTTCCATTCTCTCCAGCCACCGCCACCACAAGCCCGCGCCCTTTTTCCTTGCTTCCAGAATGTCCACAAGGATGTCGGGAATATCGTTTATCTTGTCTTTGGGCACATAGGATGCCGCTCCCCCTCTGAATGATTTCACCGTGTCTGCGGGGCTCAGGGCGTGAGCCGTCAGCATCACCGCCGTGATTTTCTTCTCCGCTGCAATGTTAAGCAAAGCATACCCGTTCACGCCCATGATATCCAGGATGGCGAAATCAAAGGACCCGCTTTCAAGCTCCTTTTTTCCCTCTTCAAATGACGAAGCCTTGACCACCTCGCACATGGAAAGGATATCCTCCAGGGTTTCCAGCACATCCGGCTCATCATCCACAACGAGGATTCTTTTTCCTTCAAGCATCTTCTCTCTTGTGTCCATAGGGATCATCCCTTTCTAATTCACTACCCTTTATCGCAATACTGCTCCTCCAGCATCCCCCATTCCCCGATCGCCTATCCGAAATGCTCCGGATATGCCCTTATAGACGAGGAGGTATTGAAGCACAGAATCCGAACCTGTTCAAGTTTTTGCTTGCCCTTGGCCGGCAAATTCCTTAGACTCTGTATCAAAATATCTACATGACCCGAAACAAAGCCCTCCGTGGTCCGACTCAGAAACTGATGGGTCTCCGGTAACAGTCGAAAAGGCTTGGAGGAATCGGGATGGACGAATCAGAAAAATTATCCGCCGATTTGCCAAAAGGCACCGAGAATTCAGGCGCGCCCGAAGATGTGCTGGAGCTGAAACAACAACTGGACTTGATGAATCGTATTCTGGATTCTATTCACAACGGCATCATGATCACGGATGCAGAAGGTTATATTACCTACTTCAACAGACCCTACGGCGAATTCCTCGGGCTGGACCCTGCCGCCCAAATCGGAAAACACTGCACCCAGGTGATAGAGAATTCACGGATGCACCTTGTGGCGAAGACCGGTGAACCCGAGATCAACTATTCCCACCTGATTAAAGGCCGGCGAATGGTCGTGCAACGCATTCCCATCAAGAAGGATGGAAAGGTGATTGCCGTATTCGGTCAGGTCATGTTCAAGAACGTGCAAGATGTGGGCAAGCTGGCAAAGAAGCTCTCCATTCTTGAATCAAAGGTCCAGCATTATGAGCAGGAACTCATTTCCCTGCGTTCCACCCGGCACACCCTGCAGAGCATCATAGGAGAAAGTCCAGCCATCCAGGCGCTTAAGGCTGAAGCACTTAGAGCGGCGGCAACTCAGTTCCCCGTGTTGATAACGGGTGAAAGCGGGACAGGCAAGGAACTCTTTGCCCAGGGCATCCACCATGCAAGCCCAAGGAGAATTTATCCCTTTGTAAGGATAAACTGCGCCGCCATACCGAAAGATCTGCTGGAATCCGAGCTTTTCGGCTATGAAAAAGGCGCCTTCACGGGCGCCGGAGCAGGAGGCAAACCGGGCAAATTCGAACTGGCAAAATCCGGCACCGTTCTTCTGGATGAAATCGGCGATCTGCCGTTGCCCATGCAGCCCAAGCTGCTACGGGTCCTGGAAGACAAAGAGTTTGAGCGGATAGGAGGAACAACGATTATTCGATCGGATTTCCGCCTTATTGCTGCGACCAATCAGAACCTTGATGAAATGCTGGCGGAAAGACGTTTCCGGAAAGACCTCTACTACAGGCTCAATGTCATCCCTCTTAACATCCCGCCCCTAAGGGAACGGCGAGAGGACATCCTGCCCCTTGCCGGGCACTATCTGAAACAGATTGCCGCGGATGCATCCCTGCCCGAAATCATCATTGAGCAGGAGGCGGGAAACGTTCTTTATCAATATCCTTGGCCGGGCAACATCCGAGAGCTCTTCAACGTCCTGGAACGGGTGGTCTCTTCCCTCGAAGGAGACAGGATCCGGTTATCAGACCTGCCCTTTCACCTGTACAGGGGGCAGAGGAGATTTTCCAGGGAATCCCCTCTAGCCATCAGGGTCGTCCATGCCGGCGCCGAGAAAGAAGCCATTATGCGGGCTCTGAAAATCGCCCGCTACAACAAATCCCGCGCCGCCTCCATTTTGGGCATCCATCGAACGCACCTCTACAAAAAGATCAAACAATATGACATTGCTTTCACTGCCGACGAAGAACTGCTCGGGTAGAGCTCGGTCTTCGATGCTCGGTCTTCTTTTTCTCCGCTTTTATGTTGCGCCGTTTGCCGTGCCCCGGCTGTTGGCCTTGCTGTTATCATTTCCTAAGACGACCTTTGTGTGTTGCCTTCTTACTTGGGAGGCGTTAAGAACCCCTGGCTCAGGTAAGCGGGGTTCGGATAGGTGTAAAATCCTCTACCGCTCTTCACTCCAAGTTCTCCCCTTTCAATTTTTTCCTTGAGCGCTGTAGGCGGATGATCCTTCGGGTCTTTGGAGTCATTGCAATAGACCATCTCGATATCCCACACCACGTCCAACCCGACTTTGTCCATGAGAGCAAACGGGCCTTCCTTCATGCCGGTGAAGACCATCCAGGCACGGTCGATATCCTGAAAATCCACGAACCCGTTTCCCCACATGTAAAGAACTTCCCGTTTGATCGCTCTCCAGACGCGGTTGAAGCAGAAGCCAAGAAGCTCCCTGTTCACGGTCAAGGGGATGAAACCTATCGATCGAATCCAGTCCGCTCCCTTCTTGAGAACATCAGGGAGAGTCCGCGTTCCTCCCATGAGGTCCACCATGTTGATGCCCTGAAGAGGGAAATAGAAGTGGATATTGAGGCAACGTTCCGGTCTGCCGCTCACGTTCTCGAACCGGGAGACCGGCATGGAGGAGCTGTTGGTGGCCAGGATGGCCCGGGAGGGCGCCTTTTCTCCGAGCTCTTTGAAAATCGCGGTCTTCAATTCGAAATTCTCTGGAATCGATTCGATGACAAGATCAGCATCCTTCACCGCCTTACCAAGATCCGTCACCTGTCCGACCGCCTGTGCACAAGCCGCCCACTCCGACCATGGAATGATGGGTTTCACTTTCTTTGTCTTAAGATCAGTGCGGATTTTCTTGTACGTCTGCTGAAAAGCGCCCTCTTGAGGGTCATAGACCTTGACCTTGTATCCTCTGTGGGCGGCGATCATAGCAATCTGAGTGCCCAGGATTCCCGTCCCGACTACCGCCACCTTTTTCAAAGGCAATCGCCTGCTCATAACGTAATCTCCTATGAATGAATTGTTTCATTTTCAAGCGATACTTCCCTGTGCCCGTCCTCTCCATCATCCGGCACAACTCCTTTTTCACACAAGGACACTTCACACCGGAATCATGGCTCTGAGAAGGACTACGGTTCGCAACGCATCGGAAACAGCCAAAGCATTTCTTCATCGATCCGGGCCGCTCTGATCCATTCTCTGATTCTCGGGTCTTCCGGTCCTTCCGGATCTATGGGTACCAGCTTCCAGTCGAAGTGGTTTGTTCTCGACCCCCCTGTGGCTGAGGCTAGCCGCATATCTTCTTCGACTCCGGCCTTTCTCTTTTTGACCAGACCAATCCTGAATTCCGTCTCCTCTTTGGACGGAACCCCCAGTTGCCTTTGAAGCTCTTCAAGGTGTTGATCGAGACGAATAAGCTCTTCCTCCATCTCAATGATTTTCCCGGCATCCTCAAACGGATACCCTGGCCTGGAAACTTCAAGGTCAAGCCTCCCCATGTAGATCCCTTTAGCAGCCGATTGCAAAAAGTAGGCAGATTCTTTTTTGAGAGGTTTCGTCGAGAGGGCCCTTTCCTGTGCTCCTAAGACAAAATTTATCCCGGACCCCGCTTTGACGACTTCTTGGATTCGATAAAGCGGGAGATCCGACAGAAGAATTAGTACGTCACACTTCCCTTTGAGTTCCTGGAGAATCTCACGGGTTGCTTCTACAGGGTCGGTGACCATAAAGCGGTTCCCCACTTCATTCATCTTCACCGAGGCCTCCGATTGGCTGGTCAGGCCCACAAAGGCTACCTGAATCCCGCTGTGTGCTGCTATCGTGTAAGGAGGAAACACAGGCATTTTGGTCACCCGGTCTCTGAGATTGGCCGAGATCAGCGGCAGGCCGGCCTGCCCCTGCTCCAGGAGGAAATCCAAACCATGCCCCAGATCCCCGCTTCCGACATTGAGGGCGGTCACCCCCATTTCTATATATGAACGGCCGATGAGGCGAGCCTTGGCGACAGCCTGTGGGGGCTCCATTATTGTCAGGGATGAAAAAAAAACATCCCCTGAATCCACGACGATCACCGGGTTCCTGCTTTTTCGCACCTGTGCCACAAAGGCCGCTCGCTGGGCTAGACCGCCCAGCACC
>JAWOJI010000109.1:0-3401 GCA_046481735.1 Desulfatiglandales bacterium
CTTCACCGTGTTCAGGATGGCTTGCACGACCGCCTGGTGGCGAAAATCCGTGGTCCGGATGAAATCGCTGTTGCCGATGTTCAGTTTCGGCCAGAGAGACCTGAAGAGGCCGCTGATCCTGTCCACGTACTCCTGCGTAGGCCGGCCTGCCTTTTCGGCGGCGGCCACAATCTTGTCCCCATGCTCATCCGTTCCTGTGAGAAAAAAGGTTTCATCCCCCCGCAAGACGTGAAACCTGGAGAGGACGTCGGCCACGATGGTGGTGTAAGCATGCCCGAGATGCGGCGCAGCATTCACATAGTAGATCGGCGTGGTGATGTAGAATCTGTCTTTCACTTTTTTCGTGGTTACTCCTTCTCCTGTTCAGCTTTTCTTCTTTTCCGCCGGCTGGCTGCGTACAACGTCCTTGTACGGGATTTCTTTCTCCTCGCCGGATTCGAGAAGGACCGTCAATTTTTCACGAAGTGCGTTTTGTCGGATTACCTTGCCGGCGCCGTGGATGGTGTTCACCTTCTTGCCCACCTTGGGAAGGCCCCTCTTGGCAAGCTCATAGGTGGAGAATTCATAATTGAGGCAGCACATCAGCCTTCCGCACATTCCAGAAATTTTGGAAGGGTTGAGAGACAGGTTTTGCTCCTTGGCCATCCTGATCGAGACAGGGGCAAAGCCCTTGAGAAAAGACGAACAACAGAGCTCTCGGCCGCAGGTCCCGAGTCCGCCGACCATTTTGGCCTGATGACGCACCCCGATCTGGCGCATTTCGATTCGAGTGCGGAACCTCCCGACCAGGTCTTTGACGAGTTCCCGAAAGTCCACCCTGCCGTCGGCTGTGAAGTAGACCATGATCTTGTTTTCGTCGAAAAGGCATTCCGCGGAAACCAGGCTCATGGGAAGGGATCGTTCCTTGATCTTCAGGTAGCAAAAGACATAGACCTCCTTCTCAAGCTTGGCAAGCCTTTGAAATTTCTCACAGTCCTGTTCGCCGGCCACGCGAGACACCTTTTTCGCCGCTTTTTCCGTCCCCCCGTTTCTCGGATCGGAACACACCACTCCAAAGGAATGTCCCTGTTCCGACTCCACAAGGACCCTGTCCCCTTTTTGAAGGTTGAGTCCCGCTGTGTCGTACATCTGGACTTTGCCGTATTTGAGCAGTTGAACCTCCACGACCTTGCTCGTGGCAAGAGACGGATCGTTATTCTCCTTCTTTCTTTCCTCTTCCATGTACCCTCTCGCCATCCATTCGGCTTCTTAAGAAGCCTGTTGGATCATGATTCTCTTTCTTGAGCGACCGGCTGGACCAGGAGAAGCATGATCCTCGCCACGCGGCCACAGAGTTCCTATGGAATGCACCTCTTGAGTCTCAGGACAGCAGTCTCGACAAGAAGGTCGAGGTTTCGTGAACGCTGCATATCCCTCTCCGCCTGGTCCAGGATAAAGAAACTCTCCAGCAAATTTTCTATAGTAGAGTGTCTGGAAGCGTTTTTCAACTCATGGGAAAAATCATCATTTACAAGGGCTTGTTCCCGACAGGCCGCCTTCATCAGGATAAGGTCTCTGTACCAGGTTTTCCACACGTCCAGGAGAAAGGCAAGGGCCGGGCCTTTTCTTTCCTTCTTCTCCTTTCCGTAATACCCGAGAGCCCAATCCACGACCTCCTGGGGCGGCAAATGGATGATCCGGTGGAGGCTTCCCAGCAGTGCCTGTCTCTTTTCCAAAAAATCGCCCTTCCCCATGTCCAAGGCCTTTCCAGGGCTTCCGGCAGCCATTCGTGCGAGCACAGACGCCTTGTCTTTTTCAATTCCCTGTTTCTTGACGAGCCACGCTTCGATCACTGCCTCGGGAACAGGGCGAAAAGAAACTCTCTGGCACCGGGAAAGGATTGTGGGCAGGAGGTCAAGCGGTTCCGTGGCATTCAACACAAGGATGTTGCCAGGCGGCGGCTCCTCCAGCGTTTTGAGGAATGCGTTCGCCGCCTCTTCGGTCATGGTTTCGGCCTGCCGGATAATCGTCACGCGATACTTCCCTGCCACCGCCTTGAAGCTGAATGCGCGATCAAGCGCCCTGACCTGCTCGATCTTGATGACCTGGCTCTCGGGTTCCACGATGAGAAGGTCGGGATAACTCCCGCTCGCCAACTTCCTGCAGCAGGAACAACGGCCACACCCTTCCCCGCCCTCAGGGTGCTCGCAATTCAGGGTCCGGCAAAGGGCCAGGGCCGTCGTTGTCTTCCCGACTCCGGGGATCCCTACGAACAGGTAAGCATGAGGCATTTTCTCCCTGGCCATGGCCTCCCGGAGTAAGCGTATGGCCCTTTCCTGGCCCAGGATTTCCGAAAAAGGAATCAATCCGTTTTCACCTTTCAGGTGTGCAATAACAAGTGTTCAGTGTTCAGTGTTCAGTGTTCAGTGTTCAGGGTTCAGTGTTCAGAGTTCAGCGTTCAGGGCAAATCAGTCACAACTTGCTACCCACCGTTGCTCCCCTTTCGGCAAATGCTTTTCAAGGTTTTTCTCTAATCCATTCAGCATACGGATACACTCCTTATAACGGTTTCTATACGTGCTGTAGACGGATGCTTCAAGATAGCCTTTAAGCTTTGCGATGAACAAGTGGTGAATCGTTTCCCCGGCTTCGCCTCTGCTTCGGTTGATGCCTTCAATTTTATTTCGAACATGCCGATCATCATGCTTCTCAGCCAACTGTGCAGGAGAACTGTTCGAAGAGCGGCGTACTTGAGATCCAAGTTCGTAACGCTCCTCTTGAGGCCACTCGTGGCTCAGATCGCATACTTCGATATGAAGTTGACAAAGTTTCCGATAGACCTCTAAATCCTCCACATCCATGTAGGTCTTTTCCACGATCGCCCCCTTTCTTCCTTCTCCAATCCCTGAACGCTGAAAACTTAAACTCCATCGACCAAGCCTTCAAAACCGATCAAAAAGCCGGCCACAAGGTCTCCTCGCTGTTCTTACATTCCTGAACACTGAACGCTGAACGCTGAACACTTATTAGGCCGATTGCTTTCCCCTTCCAGGGGGAAGGAAAGGCCTCATAGACTCCAATATTTCCTTTTCCAGATCGCCCACGGATTGCGCGGCATCGACGACCACGTATCTTTTACGCTCTTTTCGGGCGGATTGGAGATATCCTTCTCGGACTTTTTCGTGAAACGCCAGTTTCTCCCGCTCAAAACGGTCCTGCCCCTTATTGTTCCGCGCATTCGCCCTCGCAAGGCCTGTCCGGACCGGGCAATCGAGAAGAAAGGTCCGGTCGGGAACAAGACCCTGAGTGGCTTTTTCATTGAGAACCTTGATCAAGTTCCGATCCTGTCCCCTGGCAAAGCCCTGGTAGACCACGGTGGCGTCGAAGAACCGGTCACTTAGCACCCACATCCCTTGACTCAG
>JAWOJI010000143.1:0-3601 GCA_046481735.1 Desulfatiglandales bacterium
GCCCGGCACATTCAGGGGAATGGGTTTGTAGCATCCTGCGGCGATAAGGACCGCATCGAATTCTGCCAGGAATTCGCCCACCGCCACATCCTCTCCGATTCGAACCCCTGTCCTGAGCGATGCGCCGGTTTGAATAATCCGTCCGATCTCCTCATCCAGGACTTCCCGCGGGAGCCTGAACTCGGGGATGCCGTAGCGGAGCATGCCGCCCGCCTTGTCCAGGGCCTCGAAAACTGTGACGGAAAACCCGAGGGTGGAAAGGTCGTGCGCCGCTGCAAGGCCTGCAGGCCCTGATCCTACAACGGCAACCTTCTTCCCAAGAGAGGCAAAGAGCCCCTCTTCGGCATTTGAGACCCGTTGCTTGAGGTCTGCAGCGGCCCGCTTGATATGACAGATCTTGACCGGATGCCCCAATTCAGCCTCGCCGTGGCGGCATTTATCTTCACAGGGTCGCGAGCAGACCCTGCCCAAAACGCCGGGAAGGAGATTGGCCAGTCGGTTGATTTCGTAGGACCGGGCGTAGTTATCCTCATAGAGGGCCCGGATGTAGGCCGGGATGTTGGTCGCAGCAGGGCAGGCCGCCTGGCAGGGCACGTTGACGGCAGTGTAATAGAAGTCTTCCGGTTCGGTGGAGTAAATGACTTGCTTCTCCATCTCATCATCCTTTTCCTGGTGGACAACTTATGAAACGCTTCATCACGAAAGCACGAAACCATGAAAACACGAAAAAGAACCGCTCAACCTCTCCCCCAATTTCCTGCTTTCTGTCTTTCGTGTCTTCGTGGTGTCAGGTCTTATTCTGCATTGCGCAGCCTCTTCTCGATCTCTCTTTTGATCATATTGATCGATTTCGTCACGGGGATTTCCTTGGGGCAGACGCGGGTGCATTCAAAATGGTTCACACATCCCCAAGCGCCGTCCTGGGAATCAACAGCCTTCAACCTCTCCAGCGTATCCCCATCCCTGGAATCAAAAATGGTTCGAAAAGCCCAAACAAGGGCAGCCGGCCCGATGTAGTTTTCGTTTTCAGAAGTGACAGGACATGCAGCGGTGCAGCACGCGCAGAGAATGCACCGTATGACGTCATTCACCTTCCGGCTCTGATCCGGTGTTTGGATTCTTTCCTTTTCCGGCGGCGTTTGCGAGCCGACCAGGTAAGGCCTGACCATGTTCACCCTCGCAAAGAAAAGGTCCATGTCCACGATCAGGTCTTTGAGCACCCTGAAAGAAGGAAGGGGTTCCAGGATCACCTCTTGTCCCGGGTAATCCCCAACGAGTTTTTGGCAGGCCAAGGCGCACCGCCCGTTGATCCTCATGCCGTCTGAACCGCACACGCCGTGGCCGCACGACATGCGAAAGCCGAGAGTCCCGTCCTGCTCCCATTTGATGCGGTTCAAACAGTCCAGGATGCGCTCTCCCGGTTCCGCCAAGATACGATAGGTTTGGTAGCGGGACGCCTTGTCCTGATCCGGATCAAACCTGAATATTTTGAAGCCGATTTCCTCCATTTCAGTAGCTCCTCGGTTTGGGCTCAAAGCGGGTGATTCTTACGGGTTTATAAAAGATCTTCCCGCCTTTTTCCGTCCTCCGGACCAGCGTGTGCTTGAGCCAGGTCTCATCGTTTCTGTCCGGAAAATCTTCCCTGAAATGGGCGCCCCGGCTTTCCTCCCTTGCCCGGGCGGAAAGAAGGATCGCTTCTGCAAGGTGAAGCAGAGAACCCAGTTCAATAGCCTCCAACAGGTCTGTGTTGAAGCGAAAGCCGTGGTTGTCTATAGCGATCTTTTCATACTGATCCTTAAGCTCCGCCATGGCCTCAAGAGCTTTTGACAGAGAATCGCCCCTGCGAAAAACCGAGCAAGCGCCCGTCATGATCTTCTGCATTTCTTCTCGCACGGCCCACGCTTTGTGTCCTTTTCTCCGGCGCTTGATTGCCTCGATCAAGGATGCCGATTTCTCCAGCGCGCTCTCCGGCAAAGAGCTTCGTTCCAAATGGGGAAGGTCTTGGACGATTCTTTTTCCTGCCCTTCGACCGAAAACAACAAGGTCCAGCAGGGAATTGCATCCCAGTCGATTCGCTCCATGCACGGACACGCAGGCACACTCCCCAGCAGCGTATAGGCCCTGAAAGGGACGACTCTCCTGGTCCAGCACGCGACCCTCCAGGTCCGTGGGAATTCCTCCCATCATGTAGTGGCACGTGGGCGCTACCGGAACAAGATCCTTGGTTGTGTCCAGGCCCAGATAGATTCTCACAAAAGAAGAGATGTCGGAAAGCTTTTCCTTGATCCGCTCCGAGCCTAAATGGGTCAGGTCGAGGTGCACAAAGTCCTTTCCGCCCACGCCCTTGCCCTCGCGGATCTCCCTGGCAATGGCCCGAGAAACCATGTCTCGCGGCGCGAGATCCTTGAGTGTCGGCGCGTAGCGCGCCATGAAGGGCTCCCCTTCGCCGTTTCTGAGGATTCCCCCTTCGCCCCGGGCCGCCTCGCTGATGAGTACACCGAGGCCGTATATTCCCGTGGGGTGAAATTGCACGAATTCCATGTCTTCCAGGGGAATCCCCATCCTGTAAGCGAGGGAAACGCCGTCACCGGTGTTGGCAAAACAGTTGGAGCTTGTCTTGAACACCTTGCCGAAACCGCCCGTGGCAAGAAGCACGGCCTTGCTCTCAAAAAGATGAATCTCACCTGTGGCCACTTCGTAAGCCGACACACCCGCACAGCTATTCCCCTCGGTCAAAAGGTCGAGCAGGTGAAACTCCGGATAGATTTGAATGCCTTTGTTCAGGGCCTGACCGTAGAGCGTGTCCAGAATAACCCTGCCGGTCCTGTCGGCGGCATGGCAGGCCCTTTTGACGGCTTTCTTTCCGAACTCCGAAGCGTGGCCGCCGAAAGCCCGCTGGGCAATAGTCCCTGCGGCGGTGCGATTAAAGGGAACTCCCATGTGTTCGAGCTCGTACACCGCGCGAAGTGCGTCCCTGGCCAAAACCTCCGCTGCATCCTGATCCGATAGGAAGTCCCCGCCCTTAATCGTGTCATACATGTGCCATTCCCACGAATCCGGTTCCTCGTTTCCAAGGGCTGCGGCAATGCCTCCCTGGGCTGCGCCTGAATGAGAACGGGTGGGATACACCTTGCTGATCAGGGCCACATCCGCATGGTCCGCTGCTTCCACTGCGGCCCTGAGCCCGGCCAAACCGGCCCCAACAATCACAACATCATGTGTAAAGACCATATCGTTCCTTTTGCCCCGCTTATACAGCCCGGCCTTTATTCTCCTGTCGCCGTCTTGAACGGCATTGCAGATGACCCATGATGCCCTGCGTTTTGAAGGCAGTAACAGGGAGGCCCCGCTACACTAAGGGATGCAAACCCTGCGACAAATGGGGTGAACCCTGTATTCTTGCCCATAAAACCCCCCATTCGCCCCAACAGCGCAGATTCTTGCTTCATCGACTTGTTCCTTCCATGCCCAACGCTGGGATCGAGGCGTTTCAAAAAGCTAGCGTGTTACGAATGCTCTTACTCGAACTTGTCAAAGAAGGTGCGCTCTTCAGGAATACCTTTGCCTTTCAGCTTTTCCCGGCACGACTCCACCATGGCAG
>JAWOJI010000243.1:0-3954 GCA_046481735.1 Desulfatiglandales bacterium
TTCTTGTTGTAGGGAAACCGGAAGATGTGGAAAATAATGTAAAGGCGTCCATAAGCGGCGGCGTCAACGCGCTCTGGCCCGGGTGCGACATCTTTCCCACGGTCCCTCGACAAAACATGGAAGCGTTGATGGGTGCAGTGGAGAAATACGGCCGGCTTGAGCCCTGCAGCCGGTGAGTCGCAGTTCTCGAAGCGCATCATAAGCCCATGCGGCATTTGGCCATAGATTTTTGATTCGATGAAGGAGACATCTGTGCTCGGAGCGAAGTTTTCTCTTGCGTGAAATTCCACAATAGGGCCGGCCAAAGGGTGATGCGCTTTTTGCGTGAATCTTTTGTACAGCGATTCAGTAAACTGAGATGCTTGCGCTATTGTGCAAAGGAGGTCTGAAATGGCACCAATGGGTTTAAGAGACAGATTCTGGAACCGCTTTATGGGTAAGGACGTAGATATGACCCCTTCAGGGAGCACCACCACCTATGGGGTCATGGCCTTCATGGATAAGTGCGGCTATGAAAGGCCTTTGGCAGACACCGACCCCGTTGCCATGACCGAGTTGTCTCTGGCAGGCCATACTTTTGGCGGATTTGAATGGGTCAAGGCCATGGGATGGGATATCATCGGCCTGAGCGAGGCCCTTGGGTGTCCCTTGGGGACTCCCCAAAAAGGCATTCAGTACTCCATCAAAGGCCACCCGTATGCCGAAAGCATCGAGAACCTGGAGTTCCCCTCGGATTTCCTCCAGAGAGGTCGGTTTCCCATGTTCAAAGAGCATTTTCGCCTCCTGAAAGAAAAAGTCGGGAACAACATGGTTATTTTTGGCGAAACTGAAGGACCCTTTACCTGCGCGGCCAACCTGGTAGGTACCGAGCAATACATGAGATGGATGTATAAACGGCCGGACGATGTGAACAAGGTCCTGGAAGTGACGAAGGAGGCTGCGGTCGCTGCGGCAAATTTCGCCTTCGACAACGGAGCCGACTACTATGTGTTCGCAGAGCCGACGGCCGGTCCTGCCCTTCTGCGGCCAACATTCTTTGAGAAATTTGTTTTGCCGGTTCACCAGGAGGTGGTGAAACGGGCCAAGGGCCCCATTGTCCTCCACATCTGTGCCAATACCGATTCTATCATTGACCTGATGTGTGATAGTGGAGTAGCAGGCATCAGCATCGAGGAAAAGGCGGACATGAAAAAGGCCGTTGAAATAGCGCACCAAAAGGGGGTCAGGGTTTTCGGAAACGTGGCCACGGCAACCACCTTGTTCAGCGGCAAGCCTGAAGATGTGTACCTGGAAGCTACCCGGGCGCTGGACAACGGGACAGATTTTCTTTGCCCGGGATGCGGAGTTGCGCCGCCCACCCCCCTGGAAAACCTTCTGCAGATGAAAAAGGCAAGGGATGATTACTACCGATAAGCCCCAAGACAGCATTTCGCTTCAGAAGGGCTTGCTATGAAAGGCATCCTTGAGATACTATTCATATCCAATGAGGGAGGGAGGATATGGGGGGACTGCAGGATGGGTGTTTGTCGGAGGTGCACTCAGAGAGTTCAAGGACATCATGGAAGAGCAGACCGCTTTAAAAGATAAAGTTGTGCTGATAGTGGATGATGAGCCTGATGTGCTGGAAGCCGTGGCCGAACAGCTCGATATGTGTTTGATTCACAAAGCTACCGATCATGAAACCGCTTATCAGTACCTCATGGATTACACATACGATATCGTGATCCTGGACATCATGGGTGTCGATGGCTTCGAGCTTCTCAAGCTCTCCGTGAGACGAGGTTTCCCCACGGTTATGTTGACGGCCCACGCCATGACGCCGGAGACCTTGAAAAAGTCCATCAGGCTTGGGGCCTTGAGCTTTATGCCCAAAGAAAAGATTGCGGAAATCAAGGATTACCTCGAAGATGTGGTGTTGGGGGGAGGGAAAGCGGTATGGGAAAAGCTCTTCGATAGGTTGGGCTCCTATTTTAACAAACGTTTTGGGCCTGGTTGGGAAAAAAAGGACCGATTTCTGAAAGAATTCATCGAGACATTGAAGGAAAGCGAAACAAAGGGTTCCAGCAAGTAAGGCAGCCGGCGAAAGCCGAGGTGTATGAAGGCAGTTTTTTCTCGCCTTGCAGAACAGGAAAGAGCCAACTTGTTCAGAATTTGCGTCACTGTGCTTCAAGAAAAGGCTCAGGTGTTGTTTTCACCTCTGGACGCACGATGCCACGATAAGAGTAATGCTGGTCCGGAATACCCGAATGGATGAGCGACAATTCACGTACGACCTTTCGAAGAGCTGCTTCCCATCGTCGTTGACTCCCCTGCTAAGCTTCCGGCTATGCCGGAGGTTCTGACTTCGCCCTTAGACCGATGCTTCGTCTCAAGGTGAGCCTCTTCATGATATTCCATGATGAGATTGTGTCATGTCGCTGAAAAGGACGATGGCATGAGACCGGAACTGAGGCGAGAGGCCTTGCCAAAGAACTGCCCGGAGCCATTCCCCCCGACTTCTTCAGACGGAGGGCTAAAAGGCTGATACCTGTCGTCCGGGCCAAAAGCCTTCCCGAAACTATTACGGCAATCATTTTTAACTGAATGAAATATTTGCATAAAATCTTTGCTTGTGAAAGGAAAAGAAAAAGGCTACATTGCTCGCGACATATATCCGTTTTGGATTCCCGCTGCCGGCTCCGTATTTCTCGCCGGCAACCCTTGCGAGCGAGGTCCCGGCAATCGTTGATTTGAAATAGGAAGGACCGGTACCCACACTGCTGGTTAGCTTGTCTTTCATTGAAGAGAGGTGAGCCCTTTTCAGTTTAATTTTCTTCGATATACGTGATTCCCATAAAGCAAATGAAGAACTCAGGAGCTTACTATCCCAATGAAAGAACCGGTGACCTCAAGGGAGGCGGTATGGGGCTTATCCATGTCTATTATGGCCAAGGGGTGGGGAAAACTTCACGGGCAATCGGATTGGCTGTAAGAGCTGCGGGAGAGGGCTTGAAGGTCGTCTATGTCCAATTCTTGAAGTCAGGGACATCCGGTGAAGTGAAGTCATTTTCCAAAATTGGCAACATTGAGTACCGGTGCCCTGGGGAGCATCCCTTTATTTTGTCCAACGGACCACAAAACATACACATCGAACATGCAAACAAGGCTTTTGCCTATGCTCTAGAAGCAGTAGAAGACAAGCCGGCTCCTGATTTGCTGATCTGTGACGAGATCTTGGACACAATCATTTTCGGCTTGCTCAAGGAAGAGCAACTTCTCGATTTGGCGACCAAGTGCAAAGGAAACGTCGAACTGGTTATGACAGGGAGAAAGCCTCCCAAAGAAATCATGAACCTGGCCGACTATGCAACAGAATTTGTTCACATCAAGCACCCCTACTACAGCGGAGGAAGGGCCAGGAAGGGGATTGAATACTGATGATAAATGATTTGCTCAGTGAGCAGGCGGCACAACCATGCGCACATTGCAGGTTGCGACGTGGTTTAAAGGCATTCCTCTGTGCCTTTGCATCTTTGTCCCTGTTTTGCGGAGCATAAACCAAATGAAGTCTTCGCCTGATGGCGAGGGTTTTCTCCCAATCCCCGAGGGGGTCAAATAAATGCCTGAATTCATGCAAATTATTACCGGCATTCTTCTCTTGATTTTGGTCTTCATCGCTACGCGGTACGGAATTTTCCTGCGAATCAAGAGCGCAGGCAATGCCGTGATCAAAGACCTTGAGCGAAGAAACGCTTTTGACGAGGCTTCCGCTGTGGAACTTCCCTATGGGAAGAAAAACTATTTTCACATCGGGCTCAGGGATTTCAGGCCCAAAGCTGTTCAGTCCCTGCTCGAGGGAGGGGTGGTGGGCAAGACAGAAAATGAAAAGTTCTACCTGAAAGTGAGACCTGAGGATTTGCGCATTCAGTGCCAGCCAGAGCCCCGGTTTACCTGGTAGACCGGAAGAAGAGATGG
>JAWOJI010000278.1:0-2598 GCA_046481735.1 Desulfatiglandales bacterium
CCATGCCGAATCCCGGAAGCCCCTCGTACTCCTCCACGAACCTGTAACTGTGCCTTCCCATAGACCCCAATCTCTTCCTCTTTGCGTGATTTGTAAATCCTCAGCGCCCCGCCCTTACCTTGATCAGTTCCGCGACGATACTTACTGCAATCTCTTCCGGCGTCTCTGCGCCGATCTCCAACCCTATGGGCGAAGAGACACGGTCAAGATCTTTTTGGGTGAAACCTTGTTCCAGAAGCTTTTCGTAGATCATGGCTTTCTTGCGCCTGCTTCCGATCATGCCGATGTATTTGGCGCCGGTTCCAAGGGACTGCTCCAGGACCGTCTTATCGTTGAGATGCCCTCTTGTCACAATGATGATGTAGGACGATTCATCTACAGCAAGCCTTGCTACCACGTCTTGGAAAGGGTAGCAATGCACACTCTCCGCTTCAGGGAATCTGGCCGGATCCGCGAATTCGGGCCTGTCGTCAATTACCGCCACCTTGAATCCCACCATGCTTGCAAGAGGCACTATCTGCGCGGACACGTGGCCGCCTCCAAAAACGTAGAGGAGAGGATCCGAAAGCACCGCCTCCACGAAGAGCTCCACCTGTTTGCCTTCATTGCCTTCGAACCTGCTGATCAAAGGGTTTTTGTTTTCGAGCCATTGCTTCAGGTCTGCCAGCAGGGCTTCTTCGATGCTCCTCATACCGGAAAGGCTACCCGATCTTTCCCCTTTGGCATCAAGAAATACCTTGAGACTTTTTCCTCTTTCCCAGAGTTCCGCGTTTACGACAGTGGCCAGGAGGCCCGCCCCCCCTCTTTTCTGGAGGTTCGCGCACTTCTTCAGTAGGTTGACCTGATCCTCATCTGCCGGGAACAGGGGCTCAAAGAACACCTCGGCTTCTCCACCGCAAATCATGTCCGTACCTGCCACATCCTCTCCCATGAGGTTCAGGTGCATGCGGCCGGGTCTGGCGGCTTCAAACACTTCGCCAGCTTTTTTGAGGACCTCCGCTTCCAGGAGTCCTCCTCCGATCGTGCCGGCGTAGGAACCGTTCTCCATGATCAGGAACTTCGTGCCTGCCGCTCTGGGCCCGGAACCGGTGAGCCGTATGATGGTGGCAAGGACGCACATTTTTCCCTTTCCCAGCACTTCCAGTGCCTTGCTGTATATGACTTCCATTGTTTTCCTTTACCTCTTTTCCTTTTCAATCACCCTATATTTGCCTGCTTTGACCGACCCGATGATCACCCGGTCGATTTCCGGCTTTGCCTCCTCGAGGATAATTCCCGCAAGCTCCAAAGCGTCGGTCTCGCTCTTCAGCAGATCCAGCTTGTTCAGAAACGGGATTCGGCGGGCCGACCCAGGCGCCCCTTTAAACAGCCCTTGCGGGTGCAGGAACAACCTGGACAGAGCTGCCGCCGTGAGGGGCATGCTCATCGCAAGTCCTGTGATCCTTTTTACCTCATCAAGCCTGAAAACGATGTCGGAACTTAGAGGACGGTTCACGGCCTCAAGTCCCATCACTGCTACCACGATGGTTGCAGATGCGGGGACGGCCGGTTCGCGCGAAGAAGGCGCCTTTGCCGGAAGGCCTGCGGCGCCGTCTGCCTCCACCAGCAGGTAATCGACCTCGATATCTCTGAACAACGTGTCAGAAGTCTGTGTGCTGATTCCATCGATCTTGCCCGACTCGAGCACGCAACGGCCTACAAAAACATGCCCCCGCTCGGCAAGGCCCTCCTTAATCCGATCTCTCCAGGGGCGCAGATCCGCGGTGTAGACAACGCAGGGGGCTTTCATGGCCTGGTGGTGCCAGACTTTTGTGGTGGTGGAGGTGACGACCCGCTTTCCCGCTCTTCTCAACTCCTCGGCAAGGGAAAACAGGATTCCGGTCTTCCCTCCTGCGCCGACCAGGGCCATGTGTTCACGGCCGGTTAGCGACAGAGCCGCTCTCAATTTGTTGAACGATCTTTCCACGCCGTTATTCCGTCATTTCCATTGAGAGTTGCTTGTTGTCCGTCGTCCGTTGCACGCTGTCCGTCATCCGTTGTCTATCATCGACCGTCACCAGCCGCTTATTTGCTGTTGTGGCCATAACACCCTAACAAAGGACAACTGACCACCGACCACGGACGCCTTATTTTTTCCTTAACATCCTCTTGTCTCCTACCCTCATTGTGAGCTGGGTAATGTCAAAGTATTCGAGCAGAGGAATGGTGTATTTCCTCGAGGCATTTGTCATCTCTTTGAATTGGGGCGTATCGATTTCGCCCGTGTCCTTCAAAAATCCTATGAGCCGGCTCTTCAGTTCCTCGATAACGTCCTTGTGAAAGTAAAGATCCTCTTTGACCTTGATCAGAATCCCGTCTTTGGCCATGACTCCCAAGACATCGGTTGCCGTATTTCCCGGGAATTTCTCTTTGATTTCTTTGAAGTATGGGGGTTGAACGCCGCTTTTGCGGTAGATCTCCTCGATTTGACGACGGGCCTCCTCTTGGTCCTGACCCAGAGTCACCCGGTGTTCCTTGAGCCTGAGCAATTCCTTTTCCTGAACGATCACTCCTTCCTGGGTCAAGCTGTTGACCAGAAAATTGAATAGCTTGGGGTTG
>JAWOJI010000434.1:0-3432 GCA_046481735.1 Desulfatiglandales bacterium
TCTCTTCAATGATCTTGCCCACGTCGGTGGGAACCTGTCGCTGGACCAGACGGCCGGCTTCCAGTTTGGCCACATCCAGCAGGTCATTGATCAAGCTGAGGAGGGAGTCGATCTTTTTTATTCCTCTCCTCACGAAATCCTCTTGCTTCGTCTGCAAGGGGCCGGCCAGTCCCTCTGCAAGAACGCTCTGCAACTGGCGGATGGAAACAAGGGGGCTCCTTAATTCATGGGCCACCATGTTGACGAAATCGCTTTTCATCTGATCGAGCTGCTTGAAGGCGGTGACGTCCTCAAGCACGGTCACGGCGCCTGCAACGGCCCAGAAAACGTGCCGGTCGGGCTCCAGGTTGGGCGCCGTAATCGTTCTCAGAATTTTGTTTCCCACCCGGATATCCTGGGAGATGATTTCCATTTCACCCGACTGTCTTTCTTGAATTCTCTTCAACGTCTCGATAAAAGAGGGCTCCTCAATGACCTCGGACACCGGCACCGCAGCTTGGATGGGACCGGAGCGTTCCAACAACCGGGAGAGGGCGGGATTGTGAAGCACGACCCGCAGGTTCTTGTCGGTGACCATGATGCCGTTGGCAATGCAGTTGAAGATGGTTTCGAGCCGCTTTTTTTGGGTGTTCAGGTCCAGGAGATTGCGGACGATCTCCTCTTGATATTCTCTGGCCTTTCGCTCGAGGTTTCGCTTTTCAACGGCCCTCCCCATGGTAAGCACCAGTTGATCGAGTTCAAAAGGCTTGGTGACAAAATCGTACGCCCCCTTTTTCATGCACGCCACGGCAATGTCGAGCGTGCCGTGGCCCGTCATAATGATGACGGGAATTTCGGGGTAACGAGGACGGGCCTCATCGAGAAATTCTTCGCCTCCCATGAAGGGCATTTTCAAGTCCAGCAAAATGAGATCCACCGAGTTTGTGGAGAGCTTGTCCAGAGCGATCCGGCCGTTTTCCGCCAAAAGGACTTCAAAGCCCCTCCCCTGGAGAAAGCGCCGGGATGTTTCCCTGAACCTTCTTTCATCATCCACAAGAAGAACCGTGATGCGTTCAGCCACGCTTTTCCCCGTCACTGTATCGGGAGCAGGACTCGGAACGTCGTGCCCTGGCTCAACGTGCTTTTCACGTCAATCGTGCCGTGATGAGCCTCCACGGCGCCCTTAACGATCGCCAGGCCCAACCCCGTGCCCACCACCTGGCGCGTCTTGGGATGTTTGATCCGGTAAAATCTGTCGAAGATTTTCGGCAATTCCTCCGGTGCAATCCCCACACCCCTATCCTCCACAATCACTTCTACGTATTCTCCCAGGCCTTTGGCGACAATTCTCACGATGCCGCCGTCAGGAGAATAGTTGACGGCATTGCTGATAAGGTTGCCGAAGATTTCCTCCAAGCTTTTTGGATCCGCCTGAAGTTGAGGCAGGTTTTCACAGGCTAGTGCCAGTTCCACCCCTTGCTCCTCGGCCCGGGGCCTCATCAAGGAAACAGTCTCATCGAGAATGCGACCGAGATCGGTAGGAACCTTGTGCTGTTTGAACTGGCCTGCTTCGATTTTGGCCATATCCAAGAGATCTCTGATGAGATCAAGCAGGGAGTCGATCTTCTTGGTCCCCCGGGCGATGAAATCCCGCTGCTTTTCTTCCAAGGCCCCGGCAAGCCCCTCTAGAAGAACGCTGTTCAGCTGCCTCATGGATACAAGGGGACTCCTCAATTCATGGGCCACCATGTTGACGAAATCGCTCTTCATCTGGTCGAGCTGTTTGAAGGCGCTGATGTTTTCCAGGACTGTCACGGTACCCACGACCTGGTTGTCCGGGCCGATCAGGGGAGCTGAAATGGCGCGGAGCACGTTCTTCTCTTCGGAGATTTCCTGAATCACCGCTTCCTTTTCTCCGGACTCCCCCTTGGTTATTCTTTCAAGGGTCGTCACAAGCGGACTCTGCTTGAAAATCTCTTTCACCGGCACCGGGTTTTCAATTTTCCTGGAAATCTCAAGCAGACGGGCAAGGGCAGGATTGTGAAGGACCATTTCCAGGTTGCGGTTGGTCACCATCACGCCGTTTCCCATGCAGTTGATGATGGTTCGGAGCCGGCTCTTCTCGAGTCCGAGATCATAGAGATTCCTGGCGCTTTCCTCTTCAAAGATCCGCGCCTTTTCCTCCAGGCGCTTCTTTTCCGCAGCCCTTCCAATGATCAGGAGAAAGGGGTCGATTTGAAAGGGTTTGGTGATGAAGTCGTAAGCCCCGTTTTTCATGCATGCAACGGCTGTGTCCACCGTTCCATGACCCGTGATGATGATGACCGGAATGTGGGGGTGATCCCTTCGGACGATCTCCAGGACTTCTTCTCCCCCCATCACAGGCATTTTTAAATCCAGAAGAAGGATATCCACAGGATGCCGGGAAAGGATCTCCAGGGCGGCCTGACCGTTCTCCGCGCCCAAAACCTTGTATCCGCTGGCAGTAAGCACGCGATGACATCCTTCGCGGATGGCTCTCTCATCATCGGTGACAAGGACGGTTGCGGTGCTGTTCATCGCTCATCCAGTCCTGTGAAAACAGGTTCCTCTCCAATGAAGACCGACGCTTCCGCTCCCACATCGCCTTTGTGTCTCAGGGGAAGCTTGACAATGAAGGTTGTGCCTCCTTGGGGCGGACATTCAAAGGAGAGGTTTCCGCCGTGGATTTTGATGATGTTCTGTGAAATGCTCAGGCCGAGACCGGTGCCTTTTCCCACGGGTTTTGTGGTGAAGAAAATATCAAAAATCTTGTCCCGCAGGTTCTCAGGGATACCCGGCCCTGTATCCGACACCTTGATCACGAACATTTCCCGTTCCCTTTCATAGCGAGCTCCAATGGTGAGCCTTCCCTTGCCCTCCATGGCGTCTGCGGCATTGACCAGGAGATTTGTAAAAACTTGCTGAAGCTGGCTCATGTCGCCCACCAGGTTGGGCATCTCTTTCTCCATGTCCTTGATCACATCGATATTTTGAAACTGGGCCTTGTGGATTAAGAGATCCAGGCACTTGTTCAGGAAGTTTTCCAGGCTGAAAGAAGCTGTTTTGCCCGCCGATTTCCTGCTGAACTCGAGAAGGTCGCCCACGATCTTCTTGCACCGCAATGTCTGATCAATGATTTCCTGTATATCTTTAATGTGTTGCTGATGATCATTCAAGCTGGTTTTCAGCATCTCCGCAAAAAGCAGAATGGCCGAAAGCGGGTTGTTGATCTCATGGGCTACCCCCGCCGCCATTCTGCCGATGGAGGCGATTTTCTGCGACTGAATAAGCTGGATGTTGGCGTCTTCCAGCTCCTTCCTCATTTTCAGGACCTCTCGCATGTCGGTAAAGACGCCGACGCTTCCCACTTCTTTCCCGTCAATCGTAATCAGGGAAGCTGAAAGAGTGACCGGGATCTCCTCGCCAACCTTT
>JAWOJI010000307.1:0-5632 GCA_046481735.1 Desulfatiglandales bacterium
GGATCAAGCACTGCAGTCTTTCAAACAGGATTGTCATGCCGGGTCTCGCGTCGTTCCTCATAGAAAACGACGGATCTATTACAGACAAGGCCATTGAGCACTACCGGATGCGGGCATCAGGCGGCCCGGCCATGGTCATCGTGGAAGCCTGTGCTGTGTCACAGGAAGGGATCGTCTCCCTCCACCAAGCCAGGATTTATGATGATCGATTTGTAGAAGGCCTAAGCCGCATCGCCCAGGTCATCCGGGCCGAAGGATCCGTTCCTGCGGTGCAAATCCACCATGGGGGCAGGCAGACCTCGGCAAGAGTCATCAAGCGCAAGCCTGTTTCCGCCTCAGACCTACCCTGTCCCACCATCAGCGGTGAGGTGGAACCTCTGACCATTGGGGGAATTCAGGAAATCATCTTCAAGTTCGGCGAAGCAGCTCGTAGAGCGATGGAAGCCGGCTTCGATCTCATCGAAATCCACGGAGCCCATGGCTATCTGGTCAATCAGTTTCTCTCCTCCTTCTCTAATGTCCGCAAAGACAGGTATGGCGGCGACATCGAGGGACGTGCGCGCTTTGCGGTAGAGATTGTGCAGGAATTGAGGAGAAGACTTGGACCCGCCTTTCCCGTCTCCTTCAAGATCAGCGCCCAGGAGTTTGTCCCCAACGGGCTTACGGTGGAAGAAAGTATTGAACTCCTGGAGCTTATTGTCGCTGCAGGGGTGGACATCGTTCAGGTCTCGGCCGGGAATGACGCCACCCCTGAATGGATTTGCCAGCCCATGTTTATGGACAAAGGCTGCCTTTCCGGATCCGCAGCAGAAATCAGGAGGGCTCTTCACGTCCCCGTCATGGCTGTAGGCAGAATCAACGACCCGGTGGTCGCAGAGGAAATCATACGGCAAGGCCGGGCAGATCTGGTGTGCATAGGGCGAGGGCTCCTCGCAGACCCCGAAATGCCCAACAAAGCCAGAGAAGGGCGGCTCGATGAGATCAGGACCTGTATCGCCTGCAATACCTGCATGGAGTCCATCTTCCGCAGGGGACGGGTGGAGTGCCTCGTCAATCCAACACTCGGCCGTGAGAGAGAAATGGCACTGCAGCCTGCAGGGAAAAAGAAGCGAGTCATGGTCGTCGGCGGCGGACCGGGCGGACTCCATGTGGCCTTGGTAGCGGCAGCCAGAGGTCACGAAGTCCTCCTCTTTGAAAGGCAGGCCTTTCTCGGCGGCCAACTCGTCATGGGGAGTGTTACCAGGTACAAAAAGGAGATCCTGAGTCTGATCAATTACCACGTCGCCCAGGTCGAAAGAACAGGCGTCAAGGTCTTTCTCAACAGCGAGGCGACCCCCGAAGCCGTGAAGAAAATCAAACCGGATGCAATTGTCCTTTGCACAGGTGCAACCCCCATTCTGCCGCCTATCCCCGGAGTTGAAAAATCTATTGTCTATTCTGTCCCCGAGATCCTGAACGGCAAGAAACCCGCACCCAAGAAAACCGTGATACTCGGCGGAGGGGCCACAGGCTGCGAGGTGGCCCATCACCTGGCCGAGAATGGGTGCCGGGTCGCAATAGTCGAACAACTTCCAAAAATTGCGGCACAAATGGAGTCCATCACCAGGAAAGTGCTGATCCAGCAATTGCGGGAAATGAACGTCCGGTTCTTCGCAGGGCACAGGCTTGCAAGAATAGAGGATCACGGTGTGTACGCCTCGTCCGAGGACGGAACGGAAACCTTCATTGAAGCCGAAGCAGTGGTAATCGCAATCGGAAACAGACCGGAAAACCTTCTTTACGCCCAGATCGAATCCATGAATCTGGGCATTCCCATTTTTCAGATCGGGGATTGCCTCGAGCCGAGAAGCGCAAAGGCGGCCATATCCGAAGCCGCAGAGATCGGCCGCGCTATTTAGCGCGGAGCTGCTGGTAGGCTTGCTGGACCTCCTTGAATTTCTGCTCCGCCAGGATTCGAAATTCCTCACCCAGGTGGGCGACCTTGTCCGGATGGTATTTCCCGGCAAGACGCCTGTACGCGGTCCTGATTTCTTCCGCGGTGGCAGTCTGAGCCACACCCAGCACGTTATAGGGGTTGGAGCGACCGGAACGCTTTTCCTCTCGCTTTGCACGAGGGCCTTCTCCGAACTCCCCGGCTCTTTTGTGCCCCCTTTCGTTTTGTCGCCTGTAGAAGAAATAGTAAAGTGCGAAGCCGATCAGGGCCAGGTCATCCAGCCAGCCTATGCCCACAAGAAAATCAGGCACCAGATCAATGGGCGAGAGAGCGTAGGCGGCCACCAAGAGAAGAATCCAGAACCGTTTCATCGGCTCACCTTTTGGCGGTCTCCTTTGCCTGCTTGATCAGTTCATCACCAAACTGTTGGAGAAATTCGGAAAGGTCTTCCTGCCAGTCGCGCATTACGTTGAGGCCGTTTTTCTTGAGCACTCGATTTTCAAGAATGCAGTTTGACGGCCGTTTTGCTTTTTTCTGGTATTCCCTAAGCTTGCATGGTTCGAGATCCGCCTTGATGTTCAGTTGATCAAGCACAAACTCGGAGGCCTGGTATCGGGTGCAGTACCCCTCGGCCGTCGCGTGGACCGTTCCCTTGCCATCCACCTCGATAAGCTCCCTTATTTGTTCCGCCAGGCGGTAGGCCCATGTGGGGGAACCGATCTGATCATCGGGGATTCTGATCTTCTTGCTTTTTTTCTTGCTCAAGGCCTGGGCGAGCAAAGACCTCACAAAATTCGCTCCCCCCATGCCGTAGAGCCACCCGGTGCGGATAATAATGTAATCGGATGCGTTTTCTCTGATCGCCATTTCGCTGTCCATCTTGGCTCTGCCGTAATTTGAAAGGGGATCAGGGGGGTCGTCTTCGAAATAAGGCTGAGGAAGGGCCTTCTCGCCATTGAACACATAGTCTGAGGATAGATGGACCACCTTGGGACCGAATCTGGCCGCTCCCTGGGCAAGATTCCTCGGCCCCTCCACATTAATTTTTCTGCAAAGGTGGGCAGTCTTGTGTTCCTCACAGTTGTTGACCCTTGTAAAAGCAGCACAATTGAGAATGACCTTAGGTCGAATGTGCTGCAGTCTGTCGATGACTCTGTCCCAGCTCGTGATGTCCAATTCCTTCTTGTCGGGAGCTACAACCTCTTCATCCCGGCCCAGGACTTTCCAGCATTCGCTGCCAAGCATCCCCTTACCACCCAAGAGCAATATCTTCATCCTTTCCCAGTCTCCCCGGATTGACTCAAGATTTATAATCCTGCAAGAGCGCCGAACTCACTCCCCTCCCCATCGAGACATCATCTGCTGCGTGACACTCATCCCGAACTAGACGGAAGATTTAGGACTCCGGCGGCAGTTGCAGGTTCATTGAAAATTTTATACAGTATACAACATCCGGAACGGTTTTGGCAAAAGCCGGTTTTGAAGGGAGGAACCGTGAGAATTCCTGTTTTGCTTTGGCGATTTCGCCTGCACGCACTTTCCGGCCCGGCGAGAGCCTGTCTTACCCTATTGCTGCTGTTTCTGTCCCTTTCACAACCTTTCCTGGGAGAAGGTAAGTCTTCATCGGCAATGAAGAAAGCGGAGATTGACCTGGATTTGCTCCGGGGCATTGAATTGCTTTACGATTTGGATTTTGACGGGGCTGAGCAGATCTTTTCAAGGGTTGTCGCTGAAAACCCGAAGAAACCGGCAGGGCATTTTTACATGGCCATGGTCATTTGGTCCAGGCTTTCCTCCGGGTTCTGGACTCCTGAAGTGCTTCGAGAGTACGTGGATCGGATCGATAGTACCATTTCCGTGGCAAAACATAGAATCGAAAACATGGAAGCAGACAGCTTAGATTACTTTTATTTGGGCGGCGCCCTGGGCTTCAAAGGCCGGTTTGAACTCATGCGTCAGAACTGGTTCTCTTCTTACATGCTCGCTTATGAAGCCATTGACGCGCTTCGGAAGTGCGCGAAGATGGATCCCTCCAACGTGGATGTTCTCCTGGGTTTGGGCATTTATGATTACTACACGGCCAAGCTTTCCGGGGTTCTCAAATTTCTCACCTATGTCTTCCTGCACAAAGGCAACAGGGAAGAAGGTCTCAGAAAGCTGCACACTGCTGCGGAACACGCCCTCTATTCAAAGCTTGAAGCAAAGAGCATGCTCCTCCACATCTACCTGTTCCTGGAAGACGACTTTCACAAGGCCTTGCCCTTTGCGCAGGAGTTGGGTTCAAGGTTTCGGAATTCCCCTCGATACAAGTACTTCGAAGGAGTAGTTCATATTAGAGCGGGGCGGGATGACCTTTATGCCCAGGTCGTGGGTTTCATTCGGTCTGAGAGTGCGAAACGACCAACGGAGGCCGGCGCCAAGTTTTGGGCAGGGCAGGCCCTCTACCTCGAGGCAGCCTACCATCTTTTCCATAACCGGCCGGAGCAGGCCAGAGAGAAGCTGGAGGCGATCCTCGCTCAGGTTGATCCGGAAACCGATCCGGCTATGGCGGCCTGGCCCGTGCTCAAGAGAGGCATGAGTTATGATCTCCAGGGCGACAGGCAGAAAGCCCTGGAGGCTTACCGAGAGGTTCTTGCGATGGAAAACGGCGCAGGCGCCCAATTCCTGGCGGAAAAGGGCATCGCTGAAGCAACCAGGCAGGGGGATCCGTTTCTCGGCTTCTGATGTCAACGGATGGAGAAGGGGGCTTTCAATGCCGGGCAGACGTTCAATCATTTTTTTTCTTGCTCTTGCGCCGGTTTTTTTTTCGGGCTGCGCCCAGTTCATTCTCAGGAATGCCGTGCCCTCTTTGCTCCCCGGAATGACCGCTTCTTTCTTTGAGGAGTGTGATCCGGATCTCGCACGGCATGCCATGCCCTCGAATCTCAAGCTTCTGGAAGGCATCCTCAAAAAGGACCCCCATAACAGGGAAATCCTCGTTTCCCTAGCCATGGGCTTTGCCGGATACAGCCTGCTTTTTGTGGAATCGGAGGAGCCGAAACGGGCATCCCCCCTCTATCTGAGAGCAAAAGCTTACGGGTTTCAAGCGCTCGGGGACAAGGGCAACATCCTATCCGACCCAACGACCACTCCTGAAACGATCCAGGCCACGCTAAAGACCCTCTCAGAGGAGGACTACCAAGCTCTCTTCTGGGCTTCCCTCTCCTGGAATGCATGGATCAGTTTGAATCTTGATCAGCCTAGAGCTCTTTCCCAAACGGCCTCTGCAGAGGCTTGCCTGAATAGAATTCTGGAAATGGATTCCCTTTACCTGCACGGGATGCCCCACATTTTGGCGGGGGCGCTTTACTCGGCACGCCCGCCCCTGCTCGGTGGAGACCCGGCAAGAGCCAAAAGTCACTTTGAGACCGCTTTGAAGGAAAACCAGGGCAGTTTCTTCTTGACCCAGGTCTATTTCGCAAGATACTACGCGGTAAGGGTTCAAAATAGAGCGCTTTACTCAAGCCTTCTGGAAAGCGTCATGGGAGGCGATCCAGAAGAATTGAAAGACGCCTGTCTCATCAACCGGGTGATGCAGATGCGCGCCGAAGCCCTGAAGCGGCAACTTGAAGATTTCTTTATGTAGGAGAGAGATCTTGCGCAAGTTCCTCTTTTTCGCGCTTCTTCTTTTCATGGCTGCCCCGAAGTGGGCACTGGGCG
>JAWOJI010000342.1:0-2591 GCA_046481735.1 Desulfatiglandales bacterium
ATAATGGATGGCTTTTGCGACGAGCTCCTTTCCCGTGCCGGAAGGGCCGGTAATGAGCACGGAGGCTTTGGAGTGAGCCACCTTGTCGACAAGATCGTAGATCTGGAGCATGGGGCGGCTCTTTCCGATAATGTTCCTGTACCGATGGCGATCTGAAAGAGCCTCGCTGAGCCTTCGATTCTCTTTGACCAGGCGATAGTTGTCCAAGGCTTTCTTGATGGTCAGCTTCAGTTCCTCATTCTGGAAGGGCTTTGTGATGTAATCGTAAGCCTGCTTTTTCATCGCCTCGACAGCCATCTCAATGGTCCCATATGCCGTCATCATGATCACGGGGAGTTCAGGCTTTCGCTTCTTGCACTCCACCAGCAGATCCATGCCGCTCAGGCCCGGCATCTTCATGTCCGTGAGAACCAGGTCCAAATCCGACCCTTCAAGAAGGCGCAGAGCTTCATCGACGTTTTGTGCCGTCATGGTCTCGTATCCCTCGGCGTTCAGCAGAGCCTCCAGGACCAGGAGGTAATTCTTTTCGTCGTCTACGATCAGGATGGTTTCCACAGAATCGATTGTCTCCTTGCTACCACTATGCACCCTTCCGGGGGAGGGAGATGTTCACCTTGGTTCCTTTGCCTTCCGCGCTTTCGACAAGGATGAATCCCTGGTGGCTCTCGATGATCTTTTTCACAATGGCGAGGCCAAGGCCGCTGCCTTTTTCTTTGGTGGTGAAGAAGGGATTGAAAATCCTGTTCATGTTTTCAACGCTGATTCCGGACCCCGAGTCTTCAATGGTTACATAGTAGTTAGCCGACGCCTCCTGAACGGTTACGTCGATCCGGCCGCCGTCCGGAACAGCCTGGTACGCGTTGGTCAGAATATTCAGGAAAGCCCGGTAGAGAAGTCCGTGATCGCCCATCAGGGTCAAGGATCTTCCGTCGAGATTGTGGCTGAGGCTCACCCCTCTTCTCTGGAGTTCCGGGCCCAGGAAGAGCAGGTTTTTTTCCAGGATGTCCTTCAGGTCACAGAGTCCCAGGTTGGGGGTTTGAGGGCGAGCAAAATCGAGAAACTCCGTTACAATTCGGTTCAGCCGCGTAGACTCCTCTGTTATGACCGAAGAGAGTCGTTTTTGGGAGTCGTCGGTATTGGGCATCCCGCCCAGGAATTCCGCAGTGCTGCGGATGATTCCCAGGGGAGTCTTGATTTCGTGAGATACAGCCGCCACCATCTCTCCGAGCGTGGCCAAGCGCTCAGCCTGATGCAACTGGGCCTCCAGATCTCTCTGTGCTCTGGATCGCTCATCGATCATTTTTTCCGCTTTGTGTACGATCAGAAGCAAAGCCAGGAAGATCAGGCCCATGATCAGGATGGAAAGCCCGAAAATAAGGTACTGGAGTTTTACGATAGCCTGATATTCCTCGCTGATGTCCTGGATCAACTCGAAGACACCTCCCACATACCCCTGCCAGGTATATGGATCAATGCCCCGGAATGGGATGTAGGTCCTGATCTTCCTTTCTCCACCAAGAAGGTCGATACCCAGACCCCAGAGATCATACCTGCTTGAGGTTATGGAGGAAGCACTTTCGCCGACCATTGCCTGTTTGTAGCCTTCGCTCTCCAAAGCCCTCATACCGAAGAGCTTCGGATCCGTGCTGTAGGCCACGACGCCCTTGGCAATGTCATAGACATTAACCACATCGACGTTGAAGCCGTGAATCGTGTTTCGCACCACCCGATCCATGAGCTCATATTGCTGTTCATCGCTCAGCTTGATCATGCCGTAGCGATTGATTGCGGGGATGACGAAACCCTGAAACACTTGGTGATTCAAATTCTTGCCCACAAGTACTGCGGAGTTCTCATAGCTCATGAGCAGGGTTTCTTTGGCCTGCTGGGAAATGACCATGGAGAAGGGAAACGTCAAAATCACAATGACGATAAAGCTCGCCCAGGCGAAGAATTTGACCAGGCGAAACTTGCCCTCCCCCCTTATTCCGGTATATTCAGCCATCATTGTCTCTTGCAGGATCGAATTGGGTAACACCCTTTTTCAGTCTATACCGTAAAAAAACGAACTTCAATGTCCTTTTGCAAAGGTTTTCATGACAGGTAAATGAGGACCCCGTATTTTCCTCCCAATTGACAGCCGTTCTCAGGGATTGTAAGAAAATAAGGCGGAGGATGAAAAGTTGTACGCTGAAGTGAAGGATCTCCCCTATATGCTCTATGCAGACGCTAAAGGCCGGGTATATGAGCACCCCGATTACCGAATGGCCGGGTTTTCCGGAGACTGCCCGGTTGGGATCAAAAAACAAGATCTTATCGCTATGCCGGAGTTCAGCAAGCTTTTCTATATCCCCTTCGGCGCTCCCATAGGCTGTGATCCTTCTACCGGTGAATTTCGAACGGTACGGGAAGCCGGGAATCGAAGGGACCGGATTCCATGCTTCGCCGTGGCGGCTTTCCTGGAGCCCGGCCTGGTGCGAACTCTTCTTCCTGCCGTGGAGTACCGGGGAAAAGCCGGTGCGCTGCCCATGTGGGCCTACACGGCTGTGGGCTTCAAGGACGGGCGCTACTGGGTGCCTGCTTTTAGAATA
>JAWOJI010000349.1:0-2511 GCA_046481735.1 Desulfatiglandales bacterium
TCAGCACATCAAACATAACCCTTGCCTACGGCAAGAGGGTTCTCTTTAAAGACGTCAATATCCAGTTTATTCCGGGAAACTGCTACGGCCTCATCGGTGCAAATGGTTCAGGAAAATCGACCTTCCTCAAGATCCTTTCCGGAGATATCGAGCCGGACAAGGGTGAAATCGCTATCGGCCCCAGAGAGAGGCTCGCGGTATTGAGGCAGGACCAGTTTGCCTTCGATGAGGAGACGGTTTTCAATACCGTTATCATGGGTCATCCCGCGCTTTATCAAGTGATGGCCGAACGTGAGGCGATCTATGCCAAGGCGGACTTTTCGGAGGAAGACGGTATCCGTTCCGCAGAACTGGAGGCCGATTTTGGCGAGATGAATGGCTACGAAGCCGAGGCGGAGGCGGCAGCGCTTTTAAACGGCCTCGGGATACCGGAAGAGCTGCGGTACAAAAAGATGAAGGAGTTGGAGAGTGGCGAAAAGGTGCGGGTGCTTCTGGCACAGGCCCTCTTCGGTGATCCTGATGTATTGCTCCTTGATGTGCCCACCAACCATCTCGACATGAAGTCTATCGCCTGGCTCGAAGATTTTCTGAGCCGTTTCCAGAACACGGTGATTGTTGTTTCTCATGACCGGCACTTCCTGAATCAGGTTTGCACACATATTGCGGATATCGACTTCGGCAAGATCACCGTCTACGTGGGAAACTACGACTTCTGGTACCAGGCCAGCCAGCTTCACCTGAGGCAGAAGCAGGAGGAGAACCGCAAAGCAACCGACAAGGCTGAAGAACTCAAGGAGTTCATCCGGCGCTTCAGCTCCAACGCCTCCAAGGCGAAACAGGCCACGTCACGGAAAAAACTGCTGGAGAAGCTTACCCTGGAAGAGATCCCCATCTCTTCACGGAAATACCCCTATGTCGTCTTCAAGCCGGAAAGAGCCTGCGGCGATATCATCCTGGAAATAAAGGGCCTTTCAAAGGCTATAGACGGGGTGCCTGTTTTGACCGATATCAATCTGAACGTCCGCAAGGGGGACAGTATCGCATTTGTTGGCGTCAACAGTCTGGCCAAGACAACCCTCTTTCAGATCCTTGCAGGAGAACTCATGCCGGACAGCGGGAGCTTCCGTTGGGGCGTGACGATAACCCCCAGCTATTTTCCGAAGGATAACAATAATTACTTTGACAATGACTTGAATCTGGTAGAGTGGCTATGCCAATATTCACCGGCAGCCGAGGGCGAGAGCTTTGCCAGGGGATTCCTCGGCAGGATGCTTTTTTCGGGAGAAGAGGCGCTGAAAAAGACGCGTGTCCTTTCCGGGGGTGAGCGGGTCCGCTGCATGCTCTCCAAAATGATGCTTGCCGGCGCCAACGCCCTCATCATGGATGAACCGACCAATCATCTGGATCTTGAATCGATTACCGCCCTCAACAACGGCCTCATCGCCTTTTCGGAGGTGCTGCTCTTCAGTTCCCACGACCGTGAATTTGTCTCCACGGTGGCAAACCGGATCGTGGAAATTACGCCGGGCGGGATTATCGACCGGATGATGGGATTCGAAGAATATCTGGAAGATGAAGATATTGCAAGGGTGAGGGATGAACTTTTCCAGGGGCGCCAGGTTGCGGCTCTATGATTTTCCCCTCTACCGCAGCATGGTCCAGAGGATGGCATAAAAGATGGCAGGCAGCATATTCCCGATGCGTATTCGGGTGACACCCAACAGATTCGTGCCTATTCCCATAATCAGGAGACCGCCGGATGAGGTAATGGCGTCCAGGACAGCGGGATTCTGTAGGAAAATGAGTTTGGAGGCCAGGAGGGTGATACTGCCCTGAATTAAGAACACGGATAACGCTGAAAACGCCACACCGATGCCGAGGGTTGATGAAAGCGCGATCGACGCCACGCCGTCCAGGAGAGACTTGATATAGAGCGTATTTGCATCGCCTGTCGTTCCGTCCTGTATGGACCCAACGATCATCATGGCGCCTGTCAGATAAAGAACGGAAGCGGTTGCAAAACCCTGGACAAATGTGGAGGAACCGGATCGGGTTTGTCTTTTAAGCCAGGTTCCCAGAGACTCGATTCCCTGTTCAATGCCGATCCATTCTCCGGTGATGGCGCCCAGGATGACGCAGCCGATAGCGACCATGTAATCCTGTCCTGAGAGTCCCATTTTCAGACCGATAAGGACGACGGATAATCCAAGCGCCTGCATGACAATCGTTTTGATGTTTTCGGGAAGGCGGCTGCCCGCCGACACTCCGATCAGGCTCCCGGCAATGATGGCCCCGGCATTTGCAAACGTTCCTGTCAATTCAGCAGCTCCCGGTGTATTTTTTCTTGCAAAAAGAACGCGGTTCAATCATAAGGACCGCCTGCATGCTATATATCTTCCATTTTATGGAAAACGGCGGCAATGTACACTTTTTCCGCCGGCTCGACAATTCATTCTTTCGCATGTTTATTTTTACTGGGGCTACAGGGCTATTTATGGTAATGGAAAGATG
>JAWOJI010000405.1:0-17227 GCA_046481735.1 Desulfatiglandales bacterium
GAAACCGAAGCCCCCCTTTGTAAGGGCCGATGGCGCTGTTCATCTGAACCCTGAAACCCCGGTTCACGTGCATTTGCCCCTGATCGTCCACCCAGGGGACCTGAAAAATAATGGTCCTTTCGGGTTCCACAATTTTTTCCAGGATCCCTGATTCGCGGTACTGGGGATTTCGATCCAGGACCGGCTTCACCGTTTCCATCACTTCATGGACGGCCTGATGAAACTCCCTTTCCCCCGGGTCTCTTGATTGCACGAGCTTCACAATGTCTGCCATGGATTTCCTCCTAAGTCTGAGATGTTGTTTATTATTCTTAATCGTATTATTTAACTTATGTCGCCACCATGATCCCCTCGCAACTCCGGCCGTCGATCTTTAAAAGAAAAGGCTTTGCGAGTCGCACATGCCGCAAAAAGGTCGTTTCATGAACGGCGGGTAAACTTTCGAGCCAAGGCCAGTCAAAATAATCCCCGGAACCGGGATCTTCCGTCACGGTCAGATAATGAATGCCTAGGGAGGTGATGTTCTGAAAGAAGTGGGACCCCTGGGAGGGATCGGCCTTGATCCACTGGTTCCGAAGCTCGATAATGGCCCTCACACCGGAAATATCCTTCCACTGCACGGGGATCCCCAGCCACCGGTCCGCCGACCCCCACCGTCCCGGTCCAACAAGAAGGTAGGGGCGTTTTTCCTTGAGGAGCATTCCGTTCAAGCGGTCGATTTCGCGGGCCACCTCCACGGTTGCCTCGGGTTTGAAGTCCTCCGGTTTCACGTAGAGGATGTCGGCGATTTCATTGTTCTTGCCGTTGCCCAGGGCCTGGGTGGAACGGCAGAACGCTCCGGCTCTCTCATCCTGGGAGATTTCCACGTCGAAACGCTGGTCATCGGCCACCATGGGCCGGATCTGAAGGAAGTTGAACTCCCCTTTTCGTTCCCGGTCCGCGCTCAGGTTCACGGAGAATTCGATTTCCACAGGGCATCCCATGCCTCTGCGCCCCAGTTCCAGAAAGTCGCAGAGGATCTGAGGCAGGGGGACGAGGTTGTACTTGAGGATGGGCGCAAAAGTTACCACCCTGTAGCCGGGCACGGACACGGTGTCCCTAATTCGATGTTCTTCCGGGACATAGGTGCTGCTGAGCATCTTGACGGGGAGCTCGCTTTCCGCTTCATCGAGGGCTCTTTTCTCAAGGTTGCAGTGCTCTCCGAACCTGAGGTCCGGACTGCAGTCTCTGAGCCTGAGGGCATAAAAAAAGCGCTGGGCATTGGCCAGGATGTCGTCCACGGTGGAGAACTGAGGAAGCATGTTGGGGTACCTGGGCGAAAAACGAAGGGCTCTTTCCCCTTCCACGACCGTTTTGCCGAGCCCTATGGCAATGTGCGCGATTCCCTCCTCCGGCCTCATGGGCGAGACAGGGTAAAAGTTGTGGGACTGGGCCACTCCGGACAGGGCAGGATAGAAAAAATCTCCCTGCTCTTTTCCAGTGAGCTGCTGGACGATAACCGCCATGGACTCAAGCTGGGGCTGGTTGGCAATGCTTCTGGAAAAGATCTTGGGGCCTTCGTAGTAGGTGGAAGCGTACACGAGCTTGACGGCGGTGATCAGTTGATCGAGTCGAACCGCCGGATCCGGATCATTGTTGGGGATCATGTAGGTGCGGTAGAGGCCGGCGTAGGGCTGGAACTGTGCGTCTTCCAGCAGGCTCGAAGAGCGCACCGAGAGAGGGTACCTGACGTGCTCGAGGTACGCTTCCAGCTCCCGGGATACCCATTCGGGCATTTCGGCTTTGAGAAAGGCCTCTGTCACTGTTTCGTCCGGGATCTCCTCTTTGGCCAAATGTATGAGACGGTTCCGGGAAACAAAAGACTCGAACCCGTCCGTGCAGACGACCAGGGTTCTGGGGATCTGGATGGTCACATCCGGGTAGGCCTCAAAAATGCCCGGGGTCTCCTGAAGCATGGCGGACATAAAGGCGAGGCCCCTCGCTTTTCCTCCCAGAGAGCCCTGACCGATTTTGACGAAGTCATTCACGTCCGGGTCAAAATGGGATGCCCTGAACTGGGCCACCACCCCCCTTTGGCGCCACCGTCTCAGCATGTGAATATTGGAGATGATGAACCGTTTTGCCTCGCCCGCGCTCTCAAAATCATCGGCGCTCACTTCCCGGAAAGTCGAGGCAAGGGCGATTTCGGACCGAGCCATGAGCCACCTGGAGAAATGGTTGCGCGTTCCATGGTACCAGAGGCACTCCTCAGGAATGTCGGCAACCTTTTCTTCCAGCTCTCGGAGGTTGGAGGCCCGCGCCACCTCCCTTCCGTCGGGCATGCGGAACACGAAGTCGCCGAATCCGAGGTGGTTCATGAAGAAATCGTGAAGCTCGGCCAAGAGGTTGGGAGAATTCTTGTCGAGAAAAATGGCGGGGACCTGTTCCGCCTTGGCCCGGTTCGAGGGTTCCGAACTCATCATGAGGAGAGGAAGGTCAGGGGTTTCCGACCGTATTTTCAAGAGGTATTGAAAACCGGCGTCGTCTTCCAGCTTGTTTTCCTTGGGAAGCCGGGTGTCCGCAATGATCCCCATCAGGTAGGGGCGAAACTTTTCTGCAAAGGCGAGGGCTTCCTCAAAAGTCTCGGCATGGAGAATCTTGGGTCGGGCCCTCATGGTGACCAGCCGGTGCTCTTCATTGAGGCCCAGCTCCATTACGGCTTGGGTTTGGGTCACCACTTCCCGGTAAATGATCGGGAGAAAAGAGGAGTAGTAGACAGGATTGTCCTCCACCAGGATGAGAACGCGCACCTTTGCCCGGCGCGTGTCAAAATCGACGTTGAGACGATCTTCGGCGTTTTTCACAAGGGCGAGGAGCAGATCGGCATTGCCGGACCAGACAAAAACTTTGTCGATCCCCGAGTCATGCTTGCTTTCTGCAATGGGAGAAATGCTCCGGAGGGTATGGGCAAGAAGAATGACCGGGAGTTCCGGCTTGATCTTCTTGATCTCCCGGCCGAGGGAAAAGGCGTCCATATCATCCAGGTGAGGCATGGTTATCACCATGTCGAATTTCTTCTCATTCAGGTGCTCCAGCGCGGCATAGGCGGAGGAAGTTCGGGTCACCCTCGGGGGCTGGCTCAGGTTCAGCCCGCTGTACTCGTTGATGATGCGGGAAGCGAGGGAGCCGTCCTCTTCCAGGAGGAAGGCGTCGTAGGGGCTTGCCACCAGAAGGATTTCCCGGATCTTGATCCCCATCAGCTCGTGGAAGATCTTGAAGCGGGTGTAAATCTCGGCAGGTAGATGCACTTTCTCAACGGCCACCAGAACACCCCAAAATCCCCGCAGGGCGCCCGTAACCTCGATCCTTCGGTCCGCCCATTGGAATTACAAAAAACCTTCAACAAGGAGCAGGCAGCGAGAAGTTCGGAATCCGCCCCCAGGTATCGCATCCCTTCATGAGTCGATAATGCTCATGGCCTCTTCCCGGAAGGCTTGCATGACATAAGGAATTCCCGTTACCTTCGCGCACTCCTCGGTGAGAGAAAAAAGGTCTTCCCGGCTGATATAGGGGACTTCCCAGCTCCTTGAGCCTGCCATCAATTGCTGGAGCCCGACCTTGATTTTGTCCACGGCGCTGAAGATCCCGACGGCGCCCAGGGGGAGTTTATCCGCCTCGGCGCCGTATTTCTCCTTCAGCACCTCGTAGTTCATGAAGATTTCCTCCTTGGTGGAGCCGTACCGGGAAACGGAGGCGGGCAGCCCTTTGTCTTCTCCGCGCAGCCACTTCTCCGCGTTCTTGCCCACCATTCCGGGGATCATCAAGGCACGGCCCATGCAGACGGCCTTGCAGTAGGGAGCTCCCAGCGCGAGGGCCTTGAAGACATGATCCTCAGAAGAGAAGCCTCCGGCAAAGGCGATGTCGGGAACCCACTTTCCCCTGTCCGAAAGGCGCCTGCAAAGCTCGTAGGCCATGGAATGGAGATAAACGGAAGGGATTCCCCATTCATTCATCATTCTCCAGGGACTCATGCCTGTGCCCCCCGGAGCGCCGTCGATGGTGAGCAGGTCGATCCCTGCATCGCTCGACCAGCGGATCGCCATGGCCAGTTCCCTCATGGGATAGGCGCCGGTTTTCAGGGTCACTCTCTTGGCGCCCAGCTTCCTGATCCTTTCCACTTCTTTCATGAAGCCTTCCTGGTCGATGAACCCGAGGCGGGAGTGGCGCTCGAACTGCTTCAAGGGCCCGGCTTTGAAGGCGGCTTGATAGGCGGGAACTTCGGGATCAGGGGTCACGATGTATCCTCGCTTTTTCAACTCGATGGCGCGGTCAAGGGAATTCACCTTGATCTCTCCGCCGATGCACTTGGCGCCCTGGCCCCACTTCAGCTCTACGGTCTCCACTCCGAGACGGCCGAGAACATACTCGGCGACGCCCATGCGGGTGTCTTCCACGTTCATCTGGACAAGGATGTCTCCGTACCCTTCGTGGTACCGACGGTATTCTCTGATGCGGCGATCCATTTCAGGCGAGTTTTTCACTTTACCCTCGGGGCTGAATTCCAGCCCGGGATCGATGCCGCACACGTTCTCCCCGCAAACCAGGCTGATTCCGCTGATCGCGGCGCCCACAGCGAAATGCTCCCAGTTCTTTCGGGCAATGTCGGTGCTGCCCAGGGCGCCTGTGAAAATGGGCACTTTCATCTTCACTTTGTTGTCGGTGCCGAAAGAGGTTTCGGTGTTCACGGCCGGGAAGGTGGCTTTGTCCGGGTCCGGGTCCATGCCTTTTGCGCCCATGGCATACCCCATGATGTTGAGGTGGGAGTAGTCCACGGGGTAGTCCTTGTCCGCTCCTGCCGTGATGCTTCCAAAAGGCTGGGGGTAAAGGAGTTCTCTTCCTCGAAAGGTGGCGTGAAACATGTCGCAACCGCCGCGGCATCCGTCCACGCATCGGCTGCAGATGCCGGATTGGGGCGCCACATCCCGTGATCGGTTGCTCGTTTGCAGTGCTTCGTCCGAATTGGGTCTTTGTAGATTCATGGATTTTCCCCTTTTTCAAAAAAAAAGACGTCTCCCTTTGGAAGAGACGCCTTTGTCTGCTCGCGTGGACCGGCTTTCACACGTCTTTGTGCAGGATCCGGTCGGGGATGTCCTTATTGGTGGTAGAGCCCTCTTTTAAGGGAAGCTTGAGAGGGATGTCAAGATCTTTGTTGCCCCCTGATCCACCGGACATCATCTGCCATTCGACAGGCTCATGGCCCTGGGTAAAATCAAAGGGCTGCGTTCCCATCCCACCGGAGGGGGGTGAACATCCCTTGTCGCTGCGGCGTGCCGGCCTGTACGCCCCTGTTTGCGGAGCTACAGCTCTTCGGAGAGAAGGATGGCTTCCGCAATGTGGTGCATGGACTTGCGGGTATCCATGCTTCTTTTTTGCATCCAGCGGTAGGCCTGGTCCCCTGTGATTTGGCGGCGGCGCATGAGAACCTCTTTGGCCCTGTCCACCAGCTTTCGGGTCTGCAGCTCTTCCTGGATCACCCTGGTTTTGACGATGAGTTCGGTGTTGAATATAGCCACCGCCGCCTGGTTGGCCACGGTCTTGATCAGGTTGACCTCGGTTGCGGAAAAATCATGGGGCTTGGATGTGAAACAGTTCAACACCCCGATGACTTTGCCTTCCTTGATCCTCATGGGAACGCTCACCATGGAGACGAGGCCCAGCTTTTTCGCCATGTCCTTTTCTTTGAACTTGGGATCGCGAAGCACGTCCTTGATGATCAGGGGTTCATTGTGGGCGGCCACATATCCTACGATCCCTTCGTTCATGTTGAGAGACCGGTCCTTCACGTATTCCGGGTCTATGGACTGGGTCGCCTTGAGCCTGATCTTGCCGGGCGTTTCTCTTTCGTCGATGAGCCACAAGGAGCAAATCTCGACGCCTGTCACCTTTGCGGTGACCATGACGATGAGCTTGAGGATGTCTTCCAGGTAGAAATCAGAGGTAATGGCCTGGCTGATATCCATCAAAGCCTTGATGTACTTGTCGTATGTTTCGGTTGGAATCCTGTCCATTCACCTTACGCTTTTCTGCCATTCCTTGGCAAAAACCTCGCCGACCTTGCCGATCTGGCCCGGGTCGATGTTGAGAGCCCTCGCAACCTCGGCGTAAAGCTGCCTGCGATGCTGGTTCTCAGCGTCCACCAGGCTGTTCAGATCCCTTCGGTCTTTGAGACTCAACCCTTCGGCCTGGGTTGCGGTGACGTACCCGTCGTTTCCCTCTCTCACCATCCCCTTTTCGTAAAAGGGCTTCATCTGCTGGTAGTTGCTCTTGAGCTTGTCTCTTAGGGCCCGAATGGTCGGGTTGGACACGGTGGTCACATCCTCCGCGTAGGCGGGTGAGACAAAGACAGCGAGGAGCCGCTGACTCCACTGGGAAGACTTGTCATTCTTGGACGGCGTTTCGCTGTTGCCCCGCACCTCCTTGACGATTTCACCGGCAACGGATTCCACCTTCTCCGCGGGGAAGTAGATGTTCACAGTCACGCAAGCATAGACGCCGATCGCCAAAGCGAAGAGAAAGATCCCCATGAATTTTCCATTTCTTTTCATTCTTTTCCTCCTGTGTTTTGGAGAGCCCTACTCGATCACCGGCCCTTCCTGGGGCCCTGTGACGCGCTTGATCCTCCGAACCATGTCCTTGAAGCTGATGGTGTTGCTTCCGGGACTTCCAATTATAACATCTACGCCTGAAAAACCACCCTTTTTTATGAGATACTCCCTGTTGTTTTCCCGGATTGTTCCGTTGATCCGGAAGACGTCATTTTCCAGAACAGCGCTGATTCCTATCTTCTCGTAGGGCAGTTCCCTGAAGAAGGAAACGAAAGCTCCTGCGAGGCCGCTGAAAGGGCTCGCGCCGCCGCCGATCCGGGCGATGTTGTCCACTGCCTGGACGCTGATCCTCTGGGGGATGTCCGGTTTTTTCACGGTTTCCATGAAAAGGTCGAATGCCTGGGGCTGGCCGTCTGCCATCTCGAAGCCTTTTACATGTCCCTTGAGGGTACCCTGGATTTTTCCGAAGGCCGTGTCACCTGTCATCTGCCCAAGGTCGAGATCGGTCCAGGCTGCGTCAAAGGTGATCACGGGGGTGAGGGAAGGGAACCGCTTCGCGCCTATATTCGAGATGATCAGGTCCCCTTCGAACAGATCGGCCGTGATTTGCCCTTGGGTGGTGAGAATCTCTCCCCGCCATTGCACTGGATCGAGCCTGCCTCTCAGAGTGCCCTTGATAGGCTTGGGCCAGACCCTGGAAAGCCAAGGCTCCAGATCGATTTCCTCCAACGCGAGGGTTGTCTGGATGTCGGGGGTTCCACGGAAGGGTTCTCTGAACGTTATCCGCCCGATTTCGATCTGCCCACCCCAGGTCACAATCGGCATTGGGGAGAGGGTGTGGAGGCCGTCGGGGCCGGCTTTGAGCCTGGTCCCGACAGGCTGCGGAGGCAGGAGGGGCAGGCGGGCGGAATCGATGAACAGGCTTCCTTCGAGCTCCTGGGGCGCCTTGCCGGCCGGCGCCTTTTCTCCCGCACCCTTTGCTCCATGGCGATACCAGATCGGCAGATCGAGTTCGATTCCCTGGAAGGCAATCCCTTGTCCCTCCGTGGCGGCCGCTCCTTCCTGCCATAGGGACCGGCCGGTTACGGTCCACAGGGAGCCTGCTCCGCTCACCTCCAGGTCCAGGGAAAAAAACCCTTCCAGCCGGAGGCCGGCCAGGAAGGGGTTCTGGTGCTTGTAGGGCTCCACAAGGAATTGTCGAAAAACCGGCCCGATGGGCGCCCTCGGAACATGGACCAGGAATCGCGAGGTTTCAGACGCATCTCCGGCCCAAATTCCCTTGAGATCGAAAGCCGCGAGCTCTTTCATCCGGAAACGCAGCTCCGACAGGTCAAGGGATCCGGCGCCGGATTCGTACCCTCCCTTGCCTGTCAAGGCAAGAGGATGTTTGGCCAGGTCCAGGTAAAAGCGATCATAGAGGATTTCCCCTGCCCCGGAGGAAAGGGATACGGCGCCGGTCAGCTTCCCTTGCGGCTCGATCGGTCCTTCAAAAGCAGGTTCCAAAACAAAGGAAAGGTTCTCTCCCACCACGTTGCCGTCCTCGCTCTCAAAGGTCAGGCCCCGGACCTGAAGCCTCGCTTGAGCCTTCAGAAGGCCGTCCTTGTCAAGAACAAGCAGGCCTTGAAGCGAGTCGGCGGCCTGGATGCTCCACGTTCGGGGAAGGAACCCCATGGCCTGACAGAATTCAAAAACATTTACTTCCTCTCCTTTCAAAGTGGCGGAAAAGAGGTCCTCGGTCATTTCCGCGGAGAAAATCAGGTTCTTCAGGGTCGAGGTCTGCAAGGAAAGCTCGGGCAAGTTCAGGCTTCTTCGTTGCAGGTCAAAGCCCCCGCTCCGGGTTCGGGCGTCGATCTTTTCCAGCAGGAGTTTCCTCCCTCCCATGCCGAATCTTGCGGCGTCCGTGGTCAGGCTCAGCTCTTTTACGCTGAAAACGGGGTAGACGCCGGTGACGGAAAAGCCGAATCGCCCCTTTTCGACTTCCACGTTTCCCACACGGACCCGGGATGCATCCGTGTAAAGGTTCAGAAGGATTTCGGGGCGAAAAAGAGTTCCCGTGACTTGAACGTCTCCGGCAAGGTCGGTGTTGAGAAGAGCGCCCGGGGATGCAAATGAGATCCGGTTGTCTTTCAGTCCTGCCCGGAAGTCACACCTCCAGCTTCCGAAGGGTTGGTCCAGGTTGCCTGCAACCCGCCCGCCGACATGGATCGGCCCGGCAAGTGCGAGGTCTCCGAGGTTTCGTCCCATGGGTGTCGGAAGCGCGGCAATGAGCTTCTCGGCGGCTACGCTCAGATCGAAGAGCTCGATCGTGAAGCCTTGACTTCCGGAGAGATCGGCCTCGAATCCACCCTTGAATTCCCCCAGGTCCCCGAGGGTCATGGTCACGGATGGAGAGGAAAGCCTGTTTCCAACAAAATCCATGACCGCCTTCGCTTCCACGAGGAAGGGAAAGGAGACCTCGAGGCTTGCGTCCTCCCCATGGATCGTTACTTCGTCGGAGGCTACGGTGAAGGACTCGAAGACAAGTTCTTTTTTCTGCCTGCGGTAGACCATCGACGTTTGGAGGATCGCCCGGTCAACCCTTGCCCAGGGCGCCTCGAAGGCGACCTCTTCCCCTTCCAGTCTCGCACGAACCGTCGGACCCGGAGGGTAGACGGGCTGGTCCGTGCTCCATGTCAAGCGGGGAAGCGAGAGATCCAGTCCTTCGGCGGGGTTCCGGACATGGAGGCCGCAGCTTGCCTCGAAAAACCGGTCACGGCTCAAGCTCGCCTGAAGCCCTTCCACGTTGATGATGTTCTCCCCCCATCGGGCGGTCACGTGACCGTCGATCAGGCCTGCCTCGTGGACCCTGACATCCTGGAACACAAAGAACGAAAACAGGCCGCCGAGGATGCGCCGAAAAAGGGAAATCTCTCCCGCGCCTCCAGCGATCCGGGGCAGGCGCCACGTTTCAGCCGTTGTCAGGGTGAAACCGTTCACCTGAAGGTTTTCCAGGACAAGACTTCTTTGCCCCACACCGCCCGAGACGGAGATGACGGCGGCGATCTCGGGAATTTCGAGATGAAACCCTTCGACCGGTTCGATGAGGTCAATCCCCTTCAGCCTGATGGTCCGGGGTTTCCTGTCGTAAGAAATCTCTTTGATCGAACATTGCGCGCCAGAGAAGACCGAAAGGGCATCCTCTGCAAGATGCTTGAGCTTTGAAGGGTTGTTGTAATAGTGAAAAGCAAGGCCAAGAACGGCTGCCAGCCCGGTCAGGAAGAAGAGGCCCAGGATGAGAAAAACCTTCGATCTTCTGCCCATGGCGATCTATCCCTGCAGCCGGTTGCGGGCTGCTTCCAGGACATCTCCCTCTTGCTGGGAGAGGTCCTGGAAAAAGAGCAACATGTCCTGGATGGAATTGCCGTGGCGCTCCAAAACGGCCTCGAAAAGCGGATAATTGCGATGGTAAAGACCCACGGCCATGAGATAGGCGTTGTTGAGAGGGGCACGGCCGAAATGGGCGAACCGCTCGGTTCTCAGGCTACTTTTCAGGGCCTGGAAGTTTTCCAGGCAACGGAGGAAGATTTCCTCCCGCTTTTCAAGTTTTTGTTCAAGGAGGAGGGAGGAACCGTACAAAAGCTCCAATTCCTCAAAAACTCCTGCCAGAAAGGGAGCAAAAAGACGCTCGTCCTCAACGGCGGCCGCCGCCTCGATCGTGAGGGGGTCGGAGGGGCCCCGTGTTTTCTGGAGAAACTGTATCGTTCCCATTTTCCCCACGATTTGAGCGAGCCCTTCATTGAAGGCCCCCTGTCCCTTGACGTAAAGCGTGGTGTGGGTCATTTCATGGAGGATGGTTTCGATCAGATTCAGCTCCGATCCTTGAATGAGATTCAAGGTGAGGGGGTCCTGAAACCATCCGAGGGTGCTGTAGGCGTCGGCTCTGCCGACGGCCACATCCAGGCCTTTCTCCAGAAGACTTTGCTTTTCCCTGTGGGCTTTGTCCAGGTCGAAAAACCCCAGGTAGGGCATTCGCCCGACTACGGGAAACCACCAGGTCACCAGGCTGAGGCTGTCCTTCGGAGCGGCGACAAGGGTGTAGAGCGGCGCCTGATCCGAACCCAGGTAAACCGTCTCGTAGTTGGAGGTCTCTTTCAGGTTCAATTCCTTTTCGCCGAACTCCTTGATCCGGGCAACAAGGGCAAGCCGGTCTTTTTGGGGAGGGCTCAACTCGCCGCCCGCCATGGCGTCTTCGATGGGAACGGCGGCGGAAAGGATTCGGATTTGTCCCACCGCTGCATGCATGACGTAGCCGGCTCTGCATCCGCCGAAAAAACAGAGAACAGCGACACATGCGCAAAAGTTGAAGCAGGGCTTGAGAGCTCTCCTCACCATGGCCTGATGATCTTCCTTCCTTCCCGTAAGGCGCCTATTATCTTCTCAACATGCCTGATGCTCAGGAGGTTTTCAAAAAGCTAAACTCTTACCTTTTTACATTGACAGTCTCAACGTTGTGGCATACATATTCCTCGTCAAAAGCAATAAAGCACATTGCTCGGCGAGTGTCTATTCGAAAGCAACTCCCCTCTCTCCATGTCGCTGCATGCGGATAACCGATCATGAAGATTACGTTCTGGGGCACCAGAGGCTCGATCGCAGTTCCCGGGAAACAGACCATCCGCTATGGCGGAAACACCACGTGCCTCGAGGTTACGCTGGGGAGCGGTCGGGCGGTCGTCATTGACGCCGGCACAGGCATCAGGGCGTTAGGGGACAAGCTGACCGCCGAGAATGAGAGCATCGATATTCACTTGCTGGTCACGCATATCCACTGGGACCATGTGCTTGGTTTCCCTTATTTCGCGCCTCTTTACAAGACCACGAGCACCATCCGCATCGACGGTTACCCTACCTGCATCTACGGCCTGAGGAACACCTTCGAGAACAAAATGGGAGACGGATTTTTCCCGGTCAAATTCGCCGAGCTCAAAGCAGGAATTCACTACCTGGACGTGCTTCAGCAAAGGCCCCTTGAGATCGACGGCACGACGATCGACGCCATCCCTTTGTATCATCCCCAGGGAGGCTTCGGTTTTCGTTTCAGGGAAGGGGAGAAAACGCTTGTCTTTCTCACGGACAACGAGCTGGGGAGCGGGGGATCCACCAGGGAGTATGTGGATTTTTGCGGCGATGCGGACATCCTGATCCATGACGCCCAGTTCACCCCGCAGGAAATCGGTGAGCGGCGCAACTGGGGGCACTCCGACTACGGAGCCGCCTTTCACCTGGCCCGTGAAGCGGGCGTCAAAAAACTGATCCTCTTTCACCACGACCCTTCCAGGACCGACGGCCAGGTTGCGCACATACAGGGAGCGTGCGCCGAACTGGCGAAAGACCACAAGTCCTCCCTGATCATCGAAGCAGCCCGGGAAGAAGGCCAGGTCATCCTTTAGCGAATGAACCCCGCAAGGCGCGGGAAAAAGAGACAAAGCTCGGGCCAATAGGTTGTCAAGGCCAGGACAGGGAGCATGCCGGCCCACATCAGCACCAGGGCCGGACGGATGTACTCCTCCGCTCTGCAATTGCCGATCCTCCCGGCCAGGAACAGCATGGGGGCTGTGGGTGGAGTGACGGTCCCGAGTCCGAGGTTGACTCCGGTGATGGCCGCGAAGTGATAGGGGTCCACCCCGGCCGCCTGGGCGATGGGCCAGAGCAAACCGGCCGACAGGACTGTGCCGCTCAAGTCGTTCATCATCATGCCCATGAGCAGCAAAATGACGTTGAGCATGAGAAGGGTGACGATCAAGTTCGGGGAGCGGGTAACGATCCACTCGGCCATGGAATCGGTTACGCCCTCGAGTATAAGAATCCTGCTGGCTGTTTCCGTAAAATAGAACATGAGGATCACCGCTCCACTGATGGTTGCGGTGGTTATCATGGACTCCTTGACCTGGCTCCAATTCAGGGCACGGTACCCATATCCCATGACAAACACATACACCACTCCGAGGGTGGCCACCTCCGTGGGCGTGATGAGGCCGGAGTACAGGGATCCAAAGATCAGGATCGGCAAGATGACAATGGGGAAACAGCTGATGCCCATGCGTGCCAGACTTGTCAGATAGTGTGCGAAAGAATCGGATCTTTTCACAACCGTGATGGGCATTTTACGGGTCATAACCGCGTTGAGAAAACAGTATATGACGATGATGGCGATGGCGGGGCCGATCGTCGAAAACCATACTCCCAGGATGGAATTGCCGGTGATAATGGCGTAGAAAATCATGGGGACGCTGGGGGGCACCAACTGGCCCAGGATGCCGGAGCATGCCACCAGGGCCGTGGCATGGCCCCGGGTGTATCCTTTCTCCACAAGCCTGGGGATCATTACCGTGCCGATGCAGGCGATGGCCGCCGAGTCGGTTCCGGAGATGGAGCTGAAAAGCGCGGTGGTCACAACGGTGACGGCTCCCAGACCGCTGCGTATCTTGCCGAGGAGCAGATTGACGAAGTCGACCATGCGGGTGGCCAAGCCCGTGGCGTTCAGGAGCGAGCCGAAGAGGATGAACAACGGGACCGACATCAACAGAATGGTGTCGATTCTCTTGTAGGTCACTTCCACGAGATACCCCGCCTCCTGCCCGGACCAGGCCAGAAGGATCAGGGTCAGCACCCCGAAGGCCATGGCAATAGGCACGCCGACAAAAATTAATATCATGCAAAGGGCGAAGGCTAGGATGACAATTTCCAACAAATCACCTCGAATCAAAGGGTCTCGGAGGGAAGGTAGGGCGCGTTGTCCCTCAATCGAATGAAACAGGAGACGGCCTCCCACAGGAAATAAATAGTCATGACGATCCCTCCGACAAAAAAGGAGGCTTGAAAAATGACCTTGGGGACAGGGTAGGCATGGGTTTTTTCCTGCACCTGAATGCTGTAAACGCAAAGATCGTAACTCCACTTCGTGAAGATCGCCGACATCGCCGCGGAGACCGAAGAGGCGACAAGGCGGGAGAGGTTCAGCGAACGGTTTGAGCGAAGAAAAACTCCCAGGAACTCGGCCTTAATGTGGGACCCCTCATAGGTCGCGTAAGAGGCGCCGACGGCGTAAAGCCAGACGGAGGCGTAGCCGACGAAATCGGACAAACCGAATATGGACCTGTTGAGAAAGAAGCGGGACATGATCTCCAGCAGCATGGCAAGGGTGAGCACAAGCAGGAGATAGAACAGGAAAGTTCGTTGGACCTTGACCATCGCCTCTCCTGCACCCCGTATTTTTTTCGCTATAGACACCGACGCCTCCTTGGTCAGGTTGGTTTCTTGATGGTGCGACTTGCGTCCGAGACATGAAGGTCTGTCGTTCATCTGACTTGCGCCGGCCTGGGGATTCGCTCCTCTTCGGCCGGCGCAAGGGGCAAGGGGGTTTACGAAGGGTCGGTGCTCATTTCGTCACGTCAGCCTTGAATTTCTCCAAGGTGTCTTTCCCGACCACGGGGGCCAGATCGTCCCAGCACTCCATGGCAAGGGTTCTCCAGCGGGCCAGGTCCTCCGGATGCTCTTCGGCCATGTTGACGATGGTCCACCCATAGTCCTTGAGCTTGGCCTGGTATTCCATTTCCTCGGCTTCAACATTCTCCAACTGCTTTGCGATCACCTTGTTGACTTCTTCCTGGATGATTTTCTTGTAGGTTTCGGGCAGGTCATTCCACGTCTTGAGGTTGAAGGTGACGTGCCACGCCTCGGGAGCGTTCAGGGTCACGATCATGACCTTGGCCACATCGCGGAATAGGTCGTACATGTAGATCGCGCCGCTTCCCACCCAGCCGTCCACAAGGCCTGTGGCCACTGCCGTGGGAGCTTCAGCCCAGGGGATTGTGACCGTGGAAAAACCCATCTTTTCCACAAAGCACCGGTACGCGTCGATGGGAGGAACTCGAATCTTCAACCCTTTTGCCTTTTCAGGGTTGGTGACTACCTGGCTCCTCATGCCCAGGCTGGTCAGATTGTTGAGCCATGGGCCAAGATATTTGAGCCCTTTCTCCTCGGCCCACGGGCCGCAGATTTTCTCGATGACGCCGCCCGGGGCATACACCTTGCGCGCTTCGTCCCACGTGCTGACCGTGTAGGGCATGTTCGGCAGGCTCATGCGGGGGTCCAGACTGGTGTCGAAAGAGTTGAACTGCATGTCCATGGCGCCGCGCTTGGTCATCCGTTCCAATTCGGCCCAGTCACCCACTTCAGGGCCGAAAATCCGCCACGTGATGTTGCCGTCGCTTCGCTTGGTCACATTGGCGGCCATTTCTTCGATCATCTGGTGGGTGAAGCTCGTTTTCGGCATCATCGCCTGGGAGACCTTGAGTGTGATCTTCGGCAGGTCGGCTGCATCCGCTACCCGGACCTGACAGAATGCCAGGGCAAGCAGTGCGGCACAGAGCGAAAAAACAATACCCGGACTTGAAAGTCTTCTTACCATGTTGTTTCCTCCTGGTTCTCAATGTGGTGTTCATCTTGCAACAAAAGTTTCCTTCCTTTCCCGCTTTCCCTCCCCCACCTCCTTTCTCAAGCCGTAGCGCTTTGTTGAAGTTCCGTCCTCTTCTTGTTCAGTGAAGGGTGAAAGAAAACCTTGACATGCATGCATCCCTAGGCCATTATGCACGCATTTCTCGCGCATTTTACGCGATCTGTTCGTTTCGTCAACCAAAAAAGAGCGACTGCCCGACATGGACCCCGCAGCGATCTACGAAGACCTCAAGAAAAAGATCATCTGGCTGGATATCAGTCCGGACCGCACTCTCAATCAAGGGGAACTGGCTGAGGCTTACGGCGTGAGCAGAAATCCCGTCACGATTGCCCTCACTCGCCTGGCGGCGGAAGATTGGGTGGTCCGCCGCGGTTCGCATTTTGTGGTCAGCTCCCTGACCCTGGTCCACATGCGGGAAATCACGGAGATCCGTTCCGTTTTGGAAACGCAGGCCGCGCTTTGGGCCATGCACAGGATGACCCCGGCAGGACTCGAGGAACTCAAGGCCCTGGGAAACAGGGCCACGCAGTTGGGCCGGGACGCGAGCAGGAAGGAGATGGTCCGACTGGACCTGGCTTTTCACAGAATCATTTACCGTGAAACGCAAAACAGGTGCCTGGCTCAAATTCTGGAAAGGCTTTTGAGCCAGTATCTGCGCTTCTGGCTTTCAGGACCCCAGGAGATCGAGAAGGAGAGCTTTTTCAGGGACACCCTCGCAATCATCAAGGCCGTGGAAAGCAAGGATGAAATTTCCCTCCGGGCCTCCACGGCGGCACACATCAAATTGTCCCTGGACAAGATCATGGGCATCCCCCAAACGTTGCCGAAAGGGTAAAGGGGGGATGCTTCAAGCCCGGGGGCGACTGAAAGGGAAAACTATACTCAGGGGGGTGCGTATGGCATCTACCAAACCACTTTGGAACTTCAGAGAGCCTTCGAAGAGCTATGACGCCGTGATCATCGGGGGAGGGTTGCACGGCCTGGCGGCGGCGTACTACCTGGCCAGGGATCACGGGATCCATAACGTCGCTGTTCTGGAGCGGAACTATCTTGGTTTCGGAGGATCGAGCCGCAATACGGAAGTGATCAGGGCGAACCAGAGGGCGCCGGGGATCCTCCCATTTTACGTCCAATCCAACCGGCTTTGGAATGAACTCAGCGCGGAGCTGGAATGGAACTTGATGGTCTGGATGAAAGGCCTCGTGGGGCTCGCTCACAGCGATGCGGGCTTGAATGCCATGCGTTTGCGTCATGAGACCCAGGTTCGCATGGGCATCGAGAATTACCTCCTTTCCCCCGAGGAGATCAAAAAGCTTGTGCCCGCCCTGGACATCAGCGGCAATCCGGCGATCCCGATCGCCGGCGGCTACTACAATCCCCCGGGAGGCCAGGTGCGCCATGACGCGGCTGTCTGGGGCTTTGCCAAAGGCTGCAGCAGGCTGGGGATCCACTTGTGCCCGGGCGTCGAGGTGACGGGGATCCACATTGAGAAGGACAAGGTGACCGGGGTGCAAACCACAAAGGGCCGGATATCCGCGCCCGTCGTTCACATGGCGCCCGGAGGGTGGTCTTCGGATGTGGCACGGATGGCCGGAATCGAGCTTCCCGTGGTGACTCTCCCCCTGCAGGCCATGGTGACGGAGTGTATCAAGCCTTTCCTGAACCATGTGTTGGTCGATGAGTTGTATTTCTGCTATGTGCAGCAATCCGTCAAAGGGGACCTGATCATGGGGGCCCACCTGGATCCCTGGCAGAGTTTTCACAACTACAACACCTATGAGTTCGCTGCGGAGCAGGCCTACTTCATCTTGCAGCTCTTTCCGGATCTGGCCCACCTGAAGCTCATGCGTTCCTGGTCCGGCTTGTGCGACATGACCGTGGACGGCGCGCCCGTCATGGGGGAGTGCGGTCCGAAGGGTCTTTTCATCGACGCGGGCTGGGGGTACTTCGGCTTCAAAGCGTCGACCGCCTGCGGGAAAAATATGGCTGAGTTCATCGCGACGGGCCGGTGTCCTGAGACCATCAAGTTCTTGAGCATGGATCGCTTTTATGAGGGTCGCATGGTGCCGGAAGTGTACATGGCAAGAAGTTGAAGGAGATGACCTATGGGATTCCTGATCCATTGCCCCAATTGCGGGCCGAGAAG
>JAWOJI010000418.1:0-8261 GCA_046481735.1 Desulfatiglandales bacterium
GCCTGCCTTTTGAGTTCATCCTTTTCACTGTCAACCATGTCAAGGAGGGTTTCATCGGGCGCCACCAAACAGACCAGGAGATTGCGGAACTGATCCATGAGAGCCCGGTAGAACTCTTTCATGTCGTAACCGAAGTTGTAGATCTGGTCCACGATGTCCACGCATTCTTTTACAGACCCTTCGAGCACGGCGTGCGACGCCTGAAAAATGAGTCGGGGGTCAATGATTCCAAGTATTTCGGCAATGTGCTGGTCTTCGACCTTGGCGCCCGTGTAAGAGGTCACCTGGTCCAGGAGGCTCTGGGCGTCCCGCATGCTTCCTTCCGCCTCCCCGGCGATGAGGGCGAGGCCGGACTTGCTGATTTGAATTCCTTCCTCGCCGGTGATCTTTTCCAGTTGCTTCACGATCCCGTGCAACGGGATCCGTTTGAAATCGAATTTCTGGCACCTGGAAAGGATGGTTACCGGGACCTTATGGGCCTCCGTTGTGGCGAAAATGAACTTCACGTGAGGAGGGGGCTCCTCGAGCGTTTTGAGTAGTGCGTTAAAAGCTTGCATGGTGAGCATGTGCACTTCGTCAATAATGTAGACACGAAAGGGGCTTGATGAAGGCATGTAGCGAATGTTTTCTCTGAGCTCCCTGATTTCGTCGATCCCCCGGTTGGATGCGCCGTCTATCTCCTGGACGTCAACGGAAGCGCCCTGGGTGATCTCGATGCAGGAATGGCACCGGTTGCAGGGAATTCCAGGCTCCCCCTGTCTGCAGTTCATGGCTTTGGCGAGAATCCTGGCCACCGAGGTCTTCCCAACACCCCTGGACCCGCTGAAGAGATAGGCGTGAGCCAGCCTGTCCGATTTGAAGGCATTGATCAGAGTCTGAGTCACGTGTTCCTGGCCGATGACGTCTTCGAAAATCTGGGGACGCCACTTTCTCGCCAACACTTCATAAGCCATGGAAAACCCTTATACGCGATGGCTTCTTGAAAACCCCTCGCGCTGCCCATTCGAGAGTTGTCCGGAAGGGGTGCTTTTCCAGGAAGCAAAAGCCGTTGAAGAAGGAAAATGTGGCGGAGAGAGAGGGATTCGAACCCTCGGTACCGCTTTGAAGGCGGTACACGCGATTTCCAGTCGCGCTCCTTCGGCCATCTCGGACATCTCTCCGCGGTTTCGCCAAGGCGAAACACCCACAGCCATTGGCTAACGGCTATCGCAAAAAAGCCGCAAGCTTCCGGTCCCGTGATTCCCAGTCTATAGCAGCGGCTGAATCCTTCTGCCGGCAGCTATCAGCCACTAGCCGGAAGTGAAATTCAGCAACGCTGGATTTCCTGGCGGAGAGGGTGGGATTCGAACCCACGTGCCCCGCTTTTCACGGGACAAGTCGATTTCGAGTCGACCCCGTTACGACCACTTCGGTACCTCTCCGAGCCTCTACCGTCTTACCATAAAAAAATCCTGCATCATTTTGGCACACTCCTCAAGTAAAACACCGGAAACGACTTCTATCCGGTGATTCAAGCGAGGATCTGCAGCAAGATCGTATAGCGATCCGGCGGCGCCCCACTTCGGGTCAAACGCCCCGAATGCGATCCGGGAAATCCTTGCGTGAAGAGCAGCGCCCATGCACATAGGGCACGGCTCGACCGTGACCACCAGCGTCGCCCCTTGGATCCGATAATTGCCGTAAACGGCTCCTGCCGCCCTGAGAGCCAAGATCTCTGCGTGTGCCGTAGGATCGTGCCGCCCAATGGGTTGATTGTGTGCCCTTGTCACAATCTTGCCCGCCGGATCGGCCAATACAGCGCCCACAGGCACCTCCCCCTCTTGGAGGCCCTTCAAGGCTTCATTCAGAGCCTCTTTCATAAGGAGGTTGAAGTCAACAGGCTTCATTAAGAAGCTCTAGCATTTCTCTTGGGGCCCGTCAACCGTTTCCAACGTTCCATCCACTTCGTTGATTCTTCTTTGGATTTTTTCCCTGAAATGGTACCATATCCACCTTCAGTACTGGAAAAGAAAGCCTAAAGGATGGATTACACGGTTGTCGAAGAACAGCATATCCGAAGGGAAAAGGAAAAAGCCAGGCGATTGAGGCAGACGACCTGGTGGATGAGGAAAACTCATCCAGGCGTTTGCCACTACTGTCACAGAAAAGTGGGCCGGCAGCTCTTGACCATGGACCATGTCGTGCCTTTGAGCCGCGGAGGAAAGAGCAGCAAGGGCAACATCGTCCCGGCATGCAAGAGCTGTAATAACAAGAAAAAATACCTTCTTCCCATTGAGTGGGAGGACTACCTCAAATCCTTGCAGCTTGAATGGCGTCTTGAATAGGGAGAACCGAGAGGCTCTACGCTTTCGTGACTCTGACCATGGCGCTGATCATATCCTCATCCCTAAGGCCAACGTATTCCGATGCTCTTCCGAGGTTTACGGCGATTTCGAGCATATTCGAGCTGTTAATCAGGGCGACCGGGGTTCCCTCTTCTACTTCTGCGTATATCCGGGAGAGCTTTGGTATCAAGAGCTTTCCAATTTCGAACCGAGGCCGGCCGGAACCGAGAAAGCGGCTCAGGTCTTTCGAGGAAATGTTGGTGATCAGATTCCCGAAGTTGTCTACCCTGGCAATTTCACCGAAAAGAGCGCCTTCCCTCTCGTAAGGAAGAGGGAGGAGGAGTTCTACGGGATCCTCAATTGAGGGTCCCATCCTGTCCAAAGGCACACCGAGAGAAATATGTGCCGAAACAGGGGCAAAAACCTCACGGCCATGAAATGTTTGGCTCAAGCTGGGCAGGAAAAACCGGCGGTCCTGAAGGTGGACGATCATTGCTCCCGCATGGCTTTGGAGGATCGGCCAAAAAATGCCGTTGTCCGGCCCCACGAAAAAGTGGCCCCCTCCCTTTACGGCAATCAGGCGCCGAGCGCTTCCAACCCCAGGATCCACTACCGACAAATGAACTGTACCTGCGGGAAAAAAGCCAAAACTTTCGTGTACAAGTCGTGCAGCCTGGGAAATGGAACCTGCCCCGATGTGGTGCGAGATGTCGACGAGAACCGCCGAAGGATTGATGGAGAGGATGACCCCTTTCATCATTGCCACGTAAGGATCAGAAAGACCGAAATCGCTTGTGAGCGTGATGATACCGGAGGGTTTCATGGCCGGGTTTGGACCTCCCGTGGATGGCGTTTTGATGAGGACCCCTGTTCCCCCTGAGCTTGAAGCGTTGTTAAACTGTCGCGGCAGAAGTGCTGAATGGTAACCAAAAGGCGTTCCTGAGTCAAGAAGAAGGGCGGGATTAGGGACACCGGTGAAAATATTTGATAATCTTCCCCGGTTATGATATCCAATCAGGGCCTGCGAAATCCCCTCAAAATCAGACGATAGGGAAAAACCTTTGGAAAGGAGATTGGAGATGACGGCAAAGCTAATCAAGGGAACGGAGATTCGGGACATTATCTTGAAAGAATTGGAATCCGAGGTCAAGGCCATCAAGGAAAAACACGGCGTTGTTCCGGGTTTGGTCACGATACTGGTGGGTGAGAATCCTGCGTCCATCTCCTACGTCACGGCCAAGATTGAGACGGCAAAGGGTCTTGGTTACCATGAAATCCAGGACAGTCAGCCCCTGGATATTTCAGAGGCGAATCTCCTCGGTCTTATCGACAAGTACAACAAGGATGAGTCGATCAACGGCATCCTTGTGCAACTTCCGCTTCCCAAACATGTGGACGAGAAAAAAGTGCTGAACGCCATTGACCCTGACAAAGACGTGGACGGGTTTCATCCTGTCAACGTGGGCAGGCTCATGATCGGCGGCGCTGAAGTCAAGTTCCCGCCTTGCACGCCGGCAGGAATCCAGGAACTGATTGTCCGCTCGGGCGTGGAGACCAAGGGGGCGGAAGTCGTCGTGGTGGGACGCTCGAACATCGTGGGCAAACCCATTGCAGTGATGATGATGCAGAAGGCGCGAGGTGCGAACGCCACAGTCACCGTAGCCCACACAGGCACCAAGGACCTCGCTTTTCACTGCAAGAGGGCGGATATCCTTATTGTGGCTGCGGGCGTTCCCGACCTTGTGAAACCGGAATGGATCAAGCCGGGCGCCTGCGTCATTGATGTAGGCGTCAATCGGGTGGGAGAAAAAGTCAGCGAAAAAACAGGGAAGAAAATCGCGATCCTGAAGGGAGACGTGGACTTTGATGCCGCAAAAGAAATCGCGGGATGGATCACCCCTGTTCCCGGCGGCGTCGGCCCCATGACGATCACGATGCTGATGAAGAACACCCTCGCATCCCTCAAGTTCAAGTTGGGAATAGCCTAGAGGTGCAGGGCTCACGGCCCACGGTATACGGAGAATTCGAGGCGGCGTCGGCTTACTGCATCGGGCGCTTTTCTTTCAAGGCTATTTCGCCGGGGGCTTTCCGGCATAGGCTTTGGCGATCAAGACCGCGCGCCGTGACCCGTGTACCTTGCTCCGCTCTTTGTCAGTGCAGCGACCCATCCCTCATGCGTGCCTTCACCTGGTCGATTTTTACGATCATCGCTTTGAGATACCTGGCCAGATCCGCTCCTGTGGCAAATCGTTGAGCAGGGTCTTTTGCCAATGCCTTGTTGAGGATCTGCTCCACCGGCCGAGGGACTTTGGGGTTTATTTCCCTGGGTGAGGGATGTTTCCCCTGGGTGATCTGGTAGAAGAGGTTGGTCAGGTTCTTGCCATGAAAAGGAAGCTGCCCGGTCAAGAGCTCAAAAAAGACCACCCCAAGTGAGAAAATATCCGATCGCCCATCAATGCCATCCCCGTTAATCTGTTCCGGGGACATGTAGTTTGGCGTGCCGAGAACAATGCCGCTTTTCGTCTGCGACGACGAGACTGCCTTTGCAATTCCGAAATCCGTGACTTTGATCTGTCCCTCCTTCAGGAGCATGATATTTGCCGGTTTGACGTCTCTGTGGATCACTCCCTGTTTGTGGGCATAGTCCAGGGCGAGAGCCGTTTCGGATACGATATAGAGAGCTTTTCTCAGAGGAAGCAGGGCGCCTTTTCGACAGAATTTCTGCAGACTGTCTCCCTCCAGGTACTCCATGGCGATGTAGGTGAGTTCATAATCTTCCCCTACGTCATAGATCGCCACGATGGCGGGATGAGCGAGCTTGCCTGCAATTTCAGCCTCCCGCATAAAACGTTCCTTGATCTCTCTGATCTTTTCAGTTTCGAACTCATCGGAAAACCGGATGGTTTTTATGGCGAGCATGCGATTGATCTTGGGGTCCTTCGCTTTGTAAACGATCCCCATGGCGCCCTGGCCCAGTTCCTCCATGATTTCATATCTTCCCACGGTGGGTTTGATGCCTAACTCATTGGAAAATATGATCTTTCCGTCCTGCCGCACTTCCTGCCCCGCCATGGTCAGAGGGCTGACCAGGCCTCTCAGCTTTGGGATTCGAGACGTGAGATCCCTGAAGTCTCTGTCCTCCTGGGCGATGTATTCGTAGACAGCCACCGCTTTGTTGAGCATCCTCTTGCGCTCGTAGTCCAAACCAAGGTTGTAGACTACGTCCATCATGGCATCATCAAGCGGGATTTTTCTGAATTTCTCGAAGGCAAGATCAAGAAGGCCTTGGCTCTGAAGGCTCAACCCAAGCATCCGGTTGGTTTCTATGCTTTCCCGGGAAGTGATTCCGAGTGCGCGCTGGGCGCCAATCATTTCCCTAAGGGAGTATTCGAAGAAGATGATGACCACCGCTAAGCCGGCATAAACGATCTTGAGCCAAATATCGAGGAGCATGAACAAGGCAAATCCCACGAGAAAGAGAAAGAAAACCAAACCGGCCGTAATACCCAGTCGGTTGATAAAGCCATGTTGCGGAACCACGAAGGAAGCGAAAAGGGCAAACGCCAGGACAAGGGCCATTTCGATGAAAGGCATGAACCCGGGCCGCTTCAAGTACCTCCCGTTCACGAGGTTGTCAATCACATTTGCGGCCAGTTCCACGTGGGGCATTTCGGCGTCTACAGGGGTTTCCACCATGGGCGCCCCTTCCGCCGTATAGCCGATTAGAACGATTTTCCCGTCAAATACGGCAGGGACTTTTCTGACGTTGAGAATGTCGATAAAAGAGTAGTATGGAAAAGACCGCTTCACTCCTTTGAACTTGATCAGAAGTTTCCCGTCGACGACAGGGATTGGTTCATCTTTCAAAAGGATTCCCTTGCCGTGCAGCAGCGCCTCTTCCGGAGATCGATTCAAATAATCGAGGGCCAGGCGCAAGGGCAGGGACATGACGGCGTTGCTCCTGAAATCCAGGAAGAGAAGGTGGCTTTCTCCCTGGGATGCTTTGCCGGGCGGAAGGTTAATGTGACCAAGGCCACGACTCCCTTCCGAAAAATCCCGGAAAGGGGGGATGACGTCGGTAACCGGCAGGAGCCCGGAGAAGCCCATGTTCCCCCTCAGAGCGCATTTGCGGATAACCGAGTTTTCGGGAAGGATCATCTCAGCATCATAAGCGCCGAAAACACCGTAAACCGGGAGGTAGACGTTGTCGCACTCTGCAATGGCCTGAGACAGAATGCGGTCGTTGTCCAGTCTTTTTTCGATCTCCGAAAGCGTGTCCTGGAGCCAGGCATCCGAAAAAAGTCCAGAGCGATCGGCGACCGCTCTTTGAAATGCCCTGATCTCATTGAGCCCTTCGTTCCTTTCCTTTTCGCTAAAAAGAAAATCCAGAACAATGAACTTCGCTCCGTTGTTCTTGAGGATGGAAAGCATCTCAGCAATCACCTGCCTTGGCCAGGGCCAAGGGCCAAGCTGTTTTACGCTTTTATCATCGATGTTGACGATGGAAATGAAGTTTGGCCCGGGGGTTCTAGGCAGATCTATTCTCATTTGAACGCTGTAGATGATTCTTCCCAGGCTTTCGAATACGGGGAAGGACTGGAACGAGGCGTAAATGAAAAAAACGGCAATGAGACTGCCGATGAGAAGGTCAATTCTTTTTGAAGAGGCCTTTTCCATGTTTTGATCAGAAGAATGGCAACCCTTGAGCCGGAAAAGGCTCAAAGAATATGTTAATCAATTTAAATTAAAGAAAAAAGTAATTATAAAATCATAATTAAAGTTTATTTTAATGTCTAAAATATATAAAATTGAAGTTCTCATGTCAAAAGAAAACTCCTTTTCTTGTTGAGAAAATCGCCCCTTACACTATAGGCTTGAAAAAATACCGAAGTCATACTAAACTCATGATCAAATACTTTCACGGTGTTCTGCGAGAAAACTTGGATGGAGACGAACAAGGCGGCCTTGAGCTCTATTACTAGAGTTCATTCGAGAAAAGAGGGAATTCTCAGACGACGACTCGGCGAACTTCTTGTGGAGGCCGGTCTCCTGACTCAGGAAAAACTGACGGAAGCCCTGAATTCCCAGCAAAAGACCGGTAAACGGCTTGGGCAGATTCTTATTGAGATGAACGCTATTTCCGAAGAAGAGATGGCATTCGCTCTTGCCATGCAGCTCAAGATTCCCTACGTGGATCTAAAGCACCTGGAAATCCCCAGCAAAGTGCTGGAGGCGATTCCGGAAGAGATTTCCAGGAAATTCCTATGCACCCCCATTGCGCTCAAGAACAGCATCCTTGATGTGGCCATGGCCGACCCCCTTGACCTCAACATGATGAAGGATCTCCAGTTCATCACGGGGTACAGTATCCAACCCGCCATTTCCACGACAAGCCAGATTCTCGATCTGCTCCAGAGGCACTACCATCCGGATCAGTCGATCACTGACATAGCCGATGACTTTGTTGGGGAAGACCTCATGGAATTCCTCCCCGAAAGGGAAATCCGGGAGGAAGAGGAGGAACGTCCGGAAGAAATGAGGGATTCGCCGTTCGTGAAAATGGTGGACCTGATCATCAAGAGTGCCATCAAGAAGCGAGCCAGCGATGTTCACATTGAAGCCCAGGAAAACCGCGTTAGGGTCAGAAACCGAATCGACGGGGTGCTTCAGGATTCCATTAAACTTCCAAAATGGACCCAGCCTATCATTATTTCCCGGATCAAAGTCCTAGGGAGCATGGACATTGCGGAGAAGAGGCTTCCCCAGGACGGAAGAATCAAAGTGAGAACCAAGACAGGCTCCGTCGATCTGCGGGTATCCACACTCCCGACTTACTATGGTGAAAAAGCCGTCATCCGTATCCTGAACAGGCAGGAGTCCTTTCTTTCCCTTAAGAAGTTGGGATTCAGCACCCAGAGCCTTGCGACCATGCAGAAC
>JAWOJI010000036.1:0-4192 GCA_046481735.1 Desulfatiglandales bacterium
CGATATCCCCGGGCAGTCAGTTCAGGTACTAGGCGGCCCCCGATATACCCGGATGCACCGGTCACGAGAACCGTGCCTGCGTCTCGAAGGGGCCTTGTGGGAAGATCGTGGCAAAAAAGCCCGTTTACATCCGGCACGGAGAAAGACGGCGGAATTTGCTGCGGAGCGCTCACAACGACAATTCCCTCCTAAGCCGCTACATCATGAGGTTCCAGCAACGCGTCGATCTTGGCGTTGATCTGCTCGTCCTTGCTGTGCTTGAGGGTGATGGCCCGCCTCGGGCACACAACGGTGCACACTCCGCAACCCCGGCACCCGGTGGGAGATATTTCGGAAACACCCTTCTCGTTGATGATGGGCACGCGAAAAGGACACTCCCGAACGCACGCCAGGCAGGCCGTACACTTTTCGGGATCGACCTCGGCCACAGCGGCAAGGGTTTGCATTTTTTCCCGGCAAAGAATTTTCACCGCCTGCTGGCCCGCGCTCTTGGCCATGGTGATGCTTTCTGAAAGAAACCTCGGGCTGTGCGCTGTTCCGGCAAGGAAAATCCCCTGGGAGTCAAACTCAACCGGTCTGAGCTTGACGTGAGCCTCCAGAAAGAACCCCTCCTCTGTTCTGGGAAGCTTTAGAAGCCGCGCCAACTCTTCGGCGCCCCGGTGGGGTCTCATTCCCGAGCTGAGAACGAGGATGTCGGGCTCAAAGCGAAAAGCTTCGTGGGAGCTTCGATCCGTGAAATCCACCACCAGCCGGTCATCTTTCTTGAAAACCTCGGGCGCCTCCTCGGGAATGCATCTGAAAAATAGGACGCCCTTCCTCCGTGCTTCGAGGTAATACAGTTCCTTGAAGCCGAAGGTCCGGACATCGCGATACAGAACCACGACCTGGGAATCGGGGTTGATCTGCTTCAAGGTCAGGCTGTTTTTTACCGCCGCTGAACAGCAGACCCTGCTGCATGCAGGAAAAGTCTCGTTTCTGGAGCCGACGCACTGGACCATGCCGACCCGCCTTATCCCTTGGGCCCATGACGGATCGTCCGCCAGCTTTCTTGCGAATTCCACCTGAGTCATGACTCTGGGGTCCTTGCCGTATAGGTATTCATCCGGTTCATAAGGCTGGGCGCCGGTGGCCGCCACCACAATCCCGTAACGGATCGGCTTCGTTCCATGGACGCTTTCAACGAGCCCCTCGAAAGCGCCCGCGTGGCCCTTGTGGCCCGCAAGCCGGCTTTGCAGGTACACCGAGATGCGCGGGTGGTGGGTGACCCGCTCGATCATGTGACGAAGAAGGACTTCCGGGGAGTCCCCTTCCACTGTTTCTGTAAGTTTGAGGGCTTGCCCTCCCAGGCGGTTGTCTCGTTCCACGAGATGCACGTGAAATCCCTGGTCCGCAATGGTCAAGGCGGCTGTGATCCCTGCAGTGCCTCCGCCGATGACCAACCCCTCCCTGATGATCTCATATGCGCTTTCCGTCAAGGGCTCCAACCGAACGGCACGGGCCACGCCGGCGCGAATCAGGTTGATGGATTTGAGGGTCGCCTTTGCCGGTTCGTTTCCATGAACCCATGAACACTGATCCCGGATGCTGACTAGCTCGAAAAGGTAGGGGTTCAGACCTACTGCAACCAGGGCGGACTGAAACAGGGGCTCGTGCGTTTTCGGGGAACAGGCGGCCACCACCACCCTGTTGAGACGGTGTTCGCGAATCAGCTCCACAATCGACTGGAGCGTTTCGCTCGCGCAAGAGAAAAGAAAACTCGTTGAAAAAACCACGTTCGGAAATTTTTTCACGTGCCCCAGGACCCGAGGAATATCGACAACCCCGGTAATGTTGGTCCCGCAGTGACATACGAAAACGCCTACCCTTGGAGGGCCTTTCATGGCTTCTTCATCGAAGCTCACCGTCTTTCCGGCCAAGGGGCCCCGGCTCTCGGGCATGAGAGCCGACGCTTCCGCCGCCGCAGACCCTGCCTGGATGACCGTTTCAGGAATGTCCTTTGGGGCCTCCACCCCGCCGCACACAAACACCCCGGGCCTTGAGGTTGCCACAGGGTTGTCAAAGGGGGTTATCAAGAAGCCGAAGCGATTGGTTCGGAGTTCCAGGCGTCTGGCAAGCTCCAGGAAATCCTCGCGGGGTTTAAATCCGCTCGACAGCACGACCAGGTCGTACTCTTCTTCTATTTTCCGGTTTTGGTCATGATCAAAGGTTTCGATGATGAGACCGCCGCTCTCGGGGTTCTGGTACACCTGAGAAATCATGAAGCGCTTGTAGCGCACACCGTGCTGGGAACGAGCCCGGTCTACATAGGAATCAAACCCTTTTCCCTGTGCCCGAATATCCATGAAGTAGATGACCGCTTCTGTTGCCGGGGAATGAATGCGGGTGAGGATCGCCTGTTTGGCGGCATGCATGCAACAAACCGAGGAACAGAAAGGCCTGTTTCGGGAGGCGTCCCTGGACATGACACACTGAATCCAGGCCACTTTTTGGGGAATTTTTCCATCCGAAGGCCTCTTCAGGTGCCCGCCATACGGCCCGGTTGCCGAAAGCATGCGTTCGAATTGAAGGGAAGTGACAACGTTCGGGTAGCGGCCGTATCCGAACTCGCCCTGCATTTTTGTGAGCGCAAGCTCGAATCCTGAGGAGATCACGAGGGCCCCTGCGTTCACTGTAACGATTTCGGTCTGCTGGTCAAAATCCACCGCCTGGGTGGGGCAGATTTTCTTGCACAAGCCGCACCTCTTTTTCGTCAAGTAAAGACAGTGCTCCTCATCCAGAGCATACTTGAGAGGCACCGCCTGCGGAAAAGTCAGGAAGGCGGCTTTCCTTGGACTTAGCTCTTCGTTGAAAGGGTCTGGAACCTTCTTCGGGCATTTTTCAGCGCATTGACCGCAGGCGATGCATTTGGCCTCATCGATGTAGCGAGGCCGCCTCTGGACGCGGGCCGTGAAGTTCCCGGGCTCGCCTTCCAGGTCGAGCAGGCTGCTGTGGGTCATGATCGTTATGCTTTCGTGACGGGCCGCCTGCGCCAGTTTTGGGGAAAACATGCAGGTGGAACAATTGTTGGTGGGAAAGGTCTTGTCCAGAGCAGCCATGGTTCCGCCCAGGGTGTGAGCCTTTTCCACCAGAAAGACATGAAACCCCGCATCGGCAAGATCAAGGGAGCACTGAATCCCTCCGATCCCTCCCCCAAGAACGATCACTCGGCCTGCAGATCTTCGCTCACCCGATTCCATTACCTTTTTTCATCTCTCTTACAAAACTTCGCATTACAATGTCCCGGGTCGTCAAATTAGCCGCCCCAAAACCTCTGCGAGCCTTGAACTGAGGGCCGAATGCCAAAACCCCAAGTTCAAACGCCGAATACTTTGGATTTTGAGCGTAGTCATTGCTTTGACATTGGGACTTTGAACTTTGTCATCCCTCTTATCCTTACTTCCTGAACACTGAACGCTGAAAACTGAACACTTAATGCCCCAGCCGTTTTTTCAAAAAGACGGCACGCAAGGGGCTAAAGGAGCCCCTTTGCCTGAAGCAGGCCCACCGGGTTGGTCAGGTGCTGCTTGAACCAGCGGGCTTCGGCGGCTTTGTCAAAAGCCAGACGGAGCAGCCCGGTAAAATAGAACACGGGTAGAGAACCCCCTTTCAGGTCCTTTTGAAAAACATCCAGGTTGGATTGACACAGGGGGCAGGAGACCACAACGGCTTCGGCCCCGGCCTGCCTTGCCTTGTCCAGGATTCTTCGCGTGAGGGTTTGCTGGATGTCCTTTCGGCCGATCCCGATACTGGCCCCGCAGCACGTGCTCTTGTAGGACCAATCGATGGATTCCGCCCCGGCTGCGGAAACCAGTAGGTCAAGGGTCCGGGGGTTTTCGTAATCGGTGAAACCGGTGATGCTCGGGTGGCGAACCATCTGGCACCCGTAATAGCACACTACCTTCAAGTCCCTCAGGGGTCGGCGCACTCTTTCCCGGATCTGCCTGAGCATCTCGGGTTCCGCCAGGAACCTTGTAATGTCATGGATCCGGATATCCCCTGTCAGTTCCCACGGGATGTCCACAATCTTTTTCTTGACCATTTGCTGGGAATAGCGCAACCGGTTAAAGCAATTGGCACAAGGCGCTACAATGTCCATGCCCATTTTTTCGGCAAGAGCGAGATTGCGGGCCGGCAGGGCCACCGAAAGGGTTTC
>JAWOJI010000077.1:0-33084 GCA_046481735.1 Desulfatiglandales bacterium
AAACCACCTAGGATGGGGGCATGGCCCTGGCTCTCAGACCGGGGCCGTTCGGACAAGGAATCGGCGGCTAAAGATCCTTGACCGTCGCGTATCCCTGATGGACGGCATCGTGGATTTTCCCGACCCCTGCTGCGTCACCGATGACGCGAACGGGCCGTTTGTAGCTAGTCCGACGCAGGGCTTCCACAAGAGCCGTGGTCGGCTTTCGACCTGCCGCCCAGACGATCAGATCAAAAGGCCCGAAAGCAATTCTTCCGTCTTGCTGCAAAACAGCAACACGACCTCCCTGCAAATCAACAACCTGGCTTTTCACATGGGTGAGGATCTTTGCTTTTGCCATTCGGTCCTTCAGGTCCCACGCGCTGATCGGTTCCATGTCGTGAGCGACGTTGCCGAGTTGTTCGAAAACGCTCACACCGTAATGTCTCTCATGCAGGAACAGGGCTGTTTCGCACCCTATGGAACCGCCACCGATGATCGCGGCTGCTCCCCCCGAAAGGGATGAAGGATCCGAAAACACTTTGTCGGAGGTGAAGACCGACGGATTGAATGGGCAGGGCACGGGGGTTGAACCTGTGGCCAGAATGACTGCATCCGGTTCTGTTGCCATGACCGCTTCAACTTCGGCCTTCAAACCGAGATGAAGCGTAATATCGAGCAGGCTCATTTGCCGCTCATAGTACTCGATGATCCACCGGATCTTGTCTTTGCCGGGAGGCACAGAGGCAAGCCGCATCTGGCCGCCCAAGCGTTCTTCCTTTTCAATAAGGGTGACGCGAAAGCCGCGAAGGGCTCCCACCCTGGCCGCTTCCAGTCCAGCCGGGCCCCCTCCAATGACGGTCAGGCGCCGGGTCGCTTTTTTTATGGGAAAAATCCGAACCTGTCTTTCATGACCTGTTTCCGCATTCACCGAACATTCGATGGCGTGGGTCAGCCGCTTGCTCAAGCATCCTACATTGCAGCCGATGCATTTTCTCAGTTCATCGACCCTCCCTTCCATGGCTTTGTTGGGCCAGTCCGGATCTGCAAGAAGGCCCCTGCCGATCGCAACAAAATCAGCCCTCCCCTTTGCAAGAACCTCTTCGGCGAAAGAGGGTTCCCGAATGACTCCAACGGCGATCACCGGGATGGAGACCGCCTCTTTGAGAGCCGCCGCGAGGTGGGTACGCCACCCCTGAGCATAAGCCATGGGTTCAAGCAGGGTGGGCAGTGACTCGTAGATGCCGGCGGAAACGTGAAGCACGTCGACCCCGGCCTTTTCCAGGGCACCGCCGATTTTCTGAGCCTCGGAAACGTCAATGCCGCCTTTGACGAACTCGTCGGCGCTGAATCGGAAGGAGAGTGGAAAGTCCCGGCCCAGTGTTTCTTTGATCCCGTGGACTATCCTGACGGCAAAACGCATCCTGCCCTCAAATCCTTCCCCATATTCGTCGGTGCGCCGGTTGGTGTAAGGGGAAAGAAATTCTCCCACGAGATACCCGTGGGCTCCGTGGATTTCGACGAGGTCAAAGCCTGCCTTCTGGCCTCGAAGGGCGGCCGCAACAAATTTCTCGATGATTTCCTCGATTTCCGATTTCCTCAACTCCCTGACAGGCGTCTGAAGGTACCCGCATGGGATGGGGGAAGGGGCGACAGGGGTCATACCTCCGGTTACGTCAAGGGTTGTTTCCCTGCCCGCATGATGAATTTGGATAGCCGGATGAGCGCCCTCCCTCCGGATAAGATCGGAGAGCTTCTTGAGTCCATGGATCTTTGCATCTTCATGGATGGAGAGTTGCCGTTTGGTATTCTTGCCCACCGGAAAATCGACCTGCGAGTTTTCTACGATCAGGATGCCCACGCCTCCCTTTGCCCTCCTCTCGTAGAAAGCCAGAAGATCATCCGTCACGTTGCCCTGGTCGTCTGCCAAATTGGTATCTATGGGAGCCATGACGATTCTATTCTTCACAGATAACCCGAGAAGTTGAAAAGAGGAAAATAGATGCGAAAAATCAGTCATAATAAAATCCTAACAGCATCCGGGTTTGGTTTTGCGGCCGTTGCAGGAAAACTCCATTGTCCCAATGGCTCCCTTTCCCGCCATCGATTGTTCTCGGGCTTTGAACCGTTATGCGGGCCGGAAAGCGCTAAACCTACTAACCAACGATAGTATGCGATATCTCCAGCTTATTCAAGAGGCGAAGTGAAGGCGAAGTGAGGGTAGTCAAAAGCAAGACACACAGGGTTACAGAAGGGGCCGGATGTGGTAAATTCTGCGGGCAGGAAAGGGAGGGACGGTCATGGGATCAGATCTGTCGGAAGAACGGACCCAATTCCTCAGGGAGGATTACTGCCGGGGTTTTATCCAATACTGCCGGTTTGAACCCGAAGTGATCGAGCGAGGATATTTCCAGTCCAGGGTGAATATTCAAGAGTTCCACCGGCAGCAGGACGGGTTCATCCATGCGGGGGTTATGGCGACCATGGCCGACCACACGGCAGGCTATGCAGCGTTTACCACCGTGCCCGAAGAGTTCCAGATCCTGACGATTGAGTTCAAAGTCAACTTCCTGAGACCGGCCTACGGCAGCGGCCTTGTGTGCCGCTCCAGGGTCATCCGGCCGGGCTCGCAAATCATTATTTCCGAATCAGAGGTTTTTGATCAGCGGGAGGAGGGTGAAGTCCTGGTAGCCAAGGCTCTTGTCACCCTGATGGCCGTTCCTAAAGAAAGACTTCATCCTTAGAGAACGGATTCGATTTCTTCCGCCACCCTTTTTGCCGCTTCTCGGGGGTCTGCAGCGTCTCGAATGGGCCTCCCCACCACGATATAATCCGCCCCGTTCTTGACGGCCGAAGCCGGCGTAACAATACGCTGCTGATCGTCCCTGCTGACTACGGACCAATCGGGCCGGATGCCCGGAGTCAGGGCGATGATTTCGCCCAACTCCTTCTTGATCAGGGCCACTTCATGGCCCGAGCAGACAATGCCGTGACAGCCCGCCTCTTTTGCGATCCGGGCGCGGAGCAAAACCAGTCTCGATAAATCCTTGACGTATTCGCCCATAAATCCGAGTCGTGAGAGATCCTTGCCGGTGAGACTGGTGAGGAGGGTGATAGCCAGGATCTTGGTGTGTCCTGGATTATTGTCCGCTACATCCTTGAGAGACCCGTCCCCTTGGTCGCAGTGAACACTGATGAACTCAGGCCCGTACTGAGTGGCTGCCAGGAAGGCTCGCCTCATGGTTTCAGGGATGTCGTGGAGTTTCAAGTCAAGAAAGACCTTGGCGTTCGTAATCTCACGAATCCCTATGAGGATGGCGGGACCCTGGCTCGCGAAAAGCTCCAGCCCAACCTTGAAGAGTCCCACACTGTCTTTGAGAAGGGTGACATATTTCATGGCCTCGTCGTAGGTGGAAACGTCCAGAGGAAAGATGATGTAGTCTTTACCCGGTTTCATAGGAGCGCTCCGCGTTGAAAGGTTGATGCTCGCCGGTTACCCGTTGGGAAGCATTGGCTGGCCGTTGCAGGAGGGCAACAGCCTCACGCCGGTGCGAAGAAGCTGAAAACAAGCCTATTTTTACGTCTAAAGCAAAATCAAATGAAAGTCAAGGGTGGGCAAATTGCGGTTCGCTTGGCACCGCCACCCCTTGCGTGGATGGATCCCATGGAACGGAACCCTTGCATCTCATGCCTTCCTGGTGTCCAGGAATTCTCTACACTGAATTCCCTCCCCCTTGACGGGGGAGGTCAGGCGGGCGTGTACCTCTTGATGTTGCTGAGAGATTCTTGGGACGGCACACTAGCCGGCGGTGTAATGAATAACGGCTGCGGGCTCAAGGATTCGGAAAGTGAAAGATTCCGTAATGTACAGCGTAACACTCGTGTTCGAATGCCTTTCGTATCCGATGGACAGGTCCTGACCAAGGATGAGCTCCAAGTCCCCTCCGCGCTGTGATATCATATAGGCTTCGTTTTCATAGGGACCGCTGAGGTAAGGACTCAGAATGACGGAGCCGCCGAGAACGTTTTCCGCCTGCATCTTGACCGGGTAGCCCTGGACATGGGCGGACATGCTGCTCCAGATCTTGGGCCCCACCACAAAAGCGTAAGGGCCTTCCATGGACCGTTCCGCAAAGGTCGTGATTCCTTCCGCAATGGCCGTGAGCAATTGTTCTGGACTTGAACCCATCGTCAAGCAGGCTTCTCCCTCGCACACCTTGAGGCCCTTGATATTTGCCTCCGGCAGGCCGTGGTAAATGACTTTTTCCTCGAAAAGGGCGATTTTTTTCGCCGCCTCCTCAAGATTCGTCAAATCGATGTCTCTGGCCCCCCTCACCACATTGTCCAACTCCGTGATCTCCAGTTCGAAAGGAAACCGGGTTTCCACAAGGTGATGAACTTTGTAAATGCCGTAGGAAACATCTCCGGGCTTCTGTCCCTCAGGGTACTCAAGACGGCCCTCGGGAACGCCGGCAAAGTCGGTTCCCATGGGTCCCTTTACATCAACAACCTTGCGGGCCGAGAGCGCTGCGGTCAGGCTTCGCGTGGCCTGTGCGTCGATCTCCGCCCATGCTTGCATCGTGATAGGCGCCAGCTCTCTTTTCAGGATATCCATAATTATTCTCCTCTTCCCTTCAAAACTTCACAGTTCACATCATTTCCTGAGGCTCCCGATACCAAGGTCGGGTGGGAGTGTTTTTGCCTCTACCGCCGCAGGTTTGCTTGGGGCTTCTTGCATCTTTGCCCCGATAACCGGCTTTGCGGTCTTGGCGCCGAGTTTTCCCGGCACAGGAGGCAGTTTGATTCCCAGAAGCAGGGTCTTGGCCTGCGCGAACAGGGTCCCCAGGGTGGCCTGGCTGTCCTGGGGCAGCAATTGCTCAGCCATAGGAAAAATGATCGATTCTTCTTCGTCCAAATGGTGAGAGGTGTATTCTCCGAGGGACTCCACTTTGATGGCAAAACGTTCATGATCTCGCGGAAAACGTTCCAGATCCTTGATGATGAGTTCGATGATGTGGTGTTCGTTTACCGCTTCCAGCGCCTTCGCATGCGCTTGGGGCTCCCTTTCGAGAATGTCATAAAAGTACCTTTCTTCCATGGTGTGGTGCACAGTCAGGTGACGAAGAAAATCATCGGCTACGGTCAGGTTCGTCTTGGACTGCTCGAAGAGCTGCCGCAAAACCCCGTGATGATCCACGAGTGCTTGTGTGATGTTCATATGACCTCCCTTCATTCAGATTTTCTTACACTACCGTTAAGCGGAGGGGGATACCTGGGCTATTCAATATTCATCCGGCAATTCATAACGGCTTAATATTGCCATAGATTTATTGATGTCAAGGGACTCGATTCAGTCATTCCTGAAACAGCCCGGCACAGCAGGGGAATGAAACCAGAGAACAAACCTGTATCTTGAGACATGCTGCGAGCAACACGGAACGGGCTAAAAATCTGGTAGACATTTCGGAACAGTACGGCTATATTTTGAGGCCTGCGCTCAGCCACCGTAGCTCAGTCGGTAGAGCACCTCACTCGTAATGAGGATGTCCGCGGTTCGATTCCGCGCGGTGGCTCCAATGATTTCAAACGATTCCACAAGACAGGCCGGCTAGGCCTGCGAGCCATGCTGCCTTTTCACGCAGTAAACTTCCTGTAAACCCACAGGGTGCAAAAAGCAGCCAACGCGATCCAAACGACAATGATGAAAGCGGCTGCAACACGGCTTGCCGGTTTACGGTTCAACATGACTTCCCGGGCTCGCGCACGGCACTCGCTCAGAACAGAGGCGGGCACCATTTTGACGGCAAGGGCAATTCCGAGAGGGATCACGATGAGGTCGTCAAGGTACCCGAGAACAGGCACAAAGTCCGGGATGAGATCGATGGGGCTGAGGGCGTAAGCCGCAACGGCGGCAACGAAGAGCTTCGCATACCAGGGAGTCCCGGGATGGCGTGCAGCAAGGTAGAGAGCCAAGGTTTCAGCCTTGAGTTGTCTCGCACGTCGCTTGAAGCTTTCGATCAGGCCCATTGTACAGAGTCCAAAGGGATGTCCTTGCGATTCGAAGTGCACGGATCTGTTGAAAATCGCAGAATATCATCCGTTGCATGAATGCCGGTGATTTTCGCATGATCCAATTCCATTCCCGAAATCCCATGGCCTGCTCTTGGATATAAGCTTTCCGGGCAATTGTCAAATCTGTTTCTTCCCCCCTGATTCACCATCAAGACATCATCTGCTGCGTTACCCTCATCCCTCGTCACTGCGGCGTACCGGCCTGTACGCCTCATTCCTCGGGATATCGGAAGCCTTGCATCTGATGCCTTCCTGGTGATCAGGAACCCTATCCAACCGTTTGATTCATTTCAATGAACCCGAATTAGACGGTGGATTTGGATTCCCTGCCCCACCTTTCTAAAACTCCGGACTTTCCAGCGCCTCGCCTCCTTTGACGTGGATGCCTTGAAAAGGCGCCGGATTTTGATATACTGGGCCTCATTGACTTGCCGGAGATTCCTTGCAGCGTGAACCCTCGGAAACGAGCTCGGTTGACGACGGGAGAAATAGCCGGTAAAAGGACCGAGAATTTCGATGATGGAAGGAGTGAACCATGGGTAAGAACGAACTTATGAAGAACATTTCCTTTTCTCAGCCTCACGTCCTTGGCGAGTTGGTGGGGTATGAAAAGGGCAGGGTGGTTAGCCGGACCTTTGCTCAGAACGAAGCGATCAGTTTAACCCTCTTTGCCTTCGATGAAGGCGAAGGTCTGAGCACCCATGCTGCGTCCGGAGATGCCATGGTTCATGTCCTGGACGGAGAAGTGCTCCTGACCATCGGAGGTGAAAAGGTGACTGCAAGGGCGGGAGAGATTGTGGTGATGCCTGCAGACGTTCCTCATTCGGTAACCGCCGTAAAGCGTTTCAAAATGCTGCTCACGGTAGTGAAGAAACCAAAATGAGCATCGATACGCCGAATCTTTCCTAGGGTTCGGCATATGACGGCTCCAAAGACGCCGCAACCCCTGGACACCGGATCCTTTGCGGCAATTCCAGATTCACTACCGTCAATCTGCTTTGCGACGGGCAATACAGAGCGAAGGGAGGAGTTGAACTCCTGGTTTGGATGAGGAGAGTGTCATGCCCACAGCAAAGGCGACGTTCCATTCCCTGCTGAAGGATGCTCAGGACTACGGGAGCTTCGGGCGGGATGAAAAGCATATGGTTTCGATCATCCATTTCACATTGGCAGTGCAAGGGCAGGTCTATCCGGACATGACAGTCGAAGTTCGACAGCCTTATGGAACGGATTACGAGAGCGAGCCGCTGGATGTGGCACAACCTGTGGGGACTTATACGGGACCGTGGAATCTCATGGAGTTTGCTGAGCACTGTTCTCGCTACTATCGGAATCACTTGCGGGGGTTGCGTTCGGTTGTTCAAGATACCGGCCGTGGGGATGTGCGGATGAGAGACAGATTGCTGGTTTCAAATGTCATGGTTCGATTCGAACTTCCAGAGTTCGACTCACCGGGCCCGGGGTATTGAACCTGCGAAAGAAACGAGAACACGATCAGAAAACGGTGGAGAAAATACGGGGCGCTGAGTCCTCACTCGGCGCCCCGGCCTCATAGAAATCTCCTGGTGCGGAAGGCGGGACTTGAACCCGCACGGGTTTTGCCCACCACCCCCTCAAGATGGCGTGTCTACCAATTTCCACCACTTCCGCACGAACTATTCTCTTGCCGTGTCAGCAGGAGCCGGCGATCCGACAGGGGGCGCTGCGGGATAAGCCCCTTCAGTTTGCTGGGTCGCGGGCGCTTCCATGGGCGTTGACACGCCTCTCATCACCGATGTCGATGCTCCTCTCCCAAAAAGAAGAGCCAGAGTCAGGGAGGTGAGCATAAAAACGACCGCAGCAGCCACAGTGACCTTTTGCAGAAAAGAGCTCGCACCGGCGCTTCCAAAAACGGTCTGACTGGATCCTCCGAAGGCGGCTCCCATGCTCGCCCCTTTTCCCTTCTGGAGGAGCACAATCATAATGAGAGCGATGCAGACTGCAAGGTGGATAAAGACGATAATGAGTCTCATGAAAGTCTACCTGCTTATTGGGAAAAAATAAAAAAAGAATTTTAGCAAAAAAAGTCAGGAATGCAACTAAAATTCAAATCGGATAATGGGAATAAAAGAACCGGCCTTTAAACTGGCGCCGCCCACAAGGGCTCCGTCCACATCCGGCATGGCCATAATCTCTTTGACATTGTCCGGTTTCACGCTCCCGCCGTAAAGGATCCTGACAGTTTCTGCGGTCTTGGCGTCAAACTGTCCGGCCAGCCATTTCCGGATTTGACCATGCACTTCCTGGGCTTGTTCCGGTGTGGCGGTTTTGCCCGTGCCGATGGCCCAAACCGGTTCATAGGCGAGGAGCAATGCCGGAGGCAACCTTTTCCGTTCTCTGAAGCTTCTCAAGGATCCCCGGAGCTGGGATTCGATAATTTCTCTCGTCCGGTGCCGCTCCCTCTCTTCCAGAGTCTCACCGATGCATACAATGGGAGCCAACCCAAACCTGGAGGCCGAGTCTGCCTTGCGGTCGATGATTTCATCCGTTTCACCGAAAAGACTTCTCCTCTCCGAATGGCCCAGGATGACATGGGAGCATCCCGCTTCAACCAGCATGGGCGGGGACACCTCGCCCGTAAAAGCCCCGTGAGGCTCCCAGTGCGCATTTTGAGCGCCCAAAAGGATTGGGGCGCCTCCGATTGCCTCTCGCAAGGTCGCAATGGATGTGAAGGGAGGAGCGAGCAGAACATCCACCCGGTCCGGATCCGGAGCCTGCCGGGCAATGGCCTTGGCAAGTTCCGTGGATTCCTCACGGTTGAGATTCATCTTCCAGTTCCCGGCCATAAAGGGTTTTCTTTGATTCATCAACAGCCTCCATAGGCGTGGTCTTTAGAGGGTGACAAAGCGCCTGGAACAGCCAGACGCATAACGAGCGCATCTTCCTGCGTGTCATCGTAATATTTGGATCTCACCCCCACTTGTTCAAACCCGAACTTCTCATAGAGTGCGAGGGCGCCTGCATTCGAAACCTTCACTTCGAGCCATATGGATTCAAGCTGTTTTGAAACGGCCTCCTCGATCATATGGCCCAGCAGGAGCCGTCCTATCCCCTTGTGCCTCCATCCCGGGTGAACGGCAAGATCGAGAAGATGGATCTCAAAGTCCAAGACCCAGTAACACACAAAACCTCGGGTCTCCCAGGCGGTCACGGCAGCCCAGAGGGAAGCCAAAGGGTTGCATATTTCCTGGGCAAATCCAGCGGCAGACCAAGGCTTCGAGAAGGACAGAGTCTCAACTTCCAAAATCCTTTCCAAGTGGTCACGATAATTTTCCTCTGTGATTTTGAAAAGGGAAATCATGTGGATTCCAGAAGCTTACTTGCCAGGGAGATCCCTGATTTCGCAGCTTCCAAGGCCTTTTCCGCGAGGACGCTCAGTTTATGGCTGGAGCGATTCTGAATAATGGAGATGATCATGGGAAGATTCACCCCGGTAAGAACCTCGATCTTCCCTTCCTTCAGAAAGGAGAGACTCAGATTGGAAGGAGTGCCTCCAAACATGTCCGTGAGAATCATGACCCCATCACCCGTGTCAACAGCGTTGACCTTTGCCTTGATGGCCCGGATCAGTTTTTCGGTTCCGGAGGTTTCCGTGATGGCCATGGCGTCGGCCCCGTCGATCTTACCGACGATGAACTCGGCTGCGTTGAGCAGCTCTTTTCCCAGGTCGCAATGCGACACAATCAATAGGCCTATCATCAAAATTCCTCATCGTTCTGGATGATCTTTCGGTAAATGTCCTCTCTTCCAGGCATCTCCATCAGTTCTTTTCTGAAATTGCTGTTTTTCAAAATCTTGGCGATCCGGGCAAGGGCCTGCAAATGGATGCTGGCGGAGTTCTCGGGCGCGACCAAAAGAAAGAAAAGGTGGGCCGGCTCTCCATCCATGGATTCAAAATCAAGGCCTCTGCGACTTCTTCCGAATGCGATACGGGGCCGGTCGACCCCGGGAGATTTCCCGTGAGGAATGGCCACCCCGTCACCGATCCCGGTGCTTCCGAGACGCTCTCTTTCAAGCAGGACATGAACCAGTGCATTCTTGTCAAGGTGCGGCTCGAGGTTCACCAGCGCGTCGACCAGTTCCTCCAACACCCCCTTCTTGTCCTTGGCCTTCAGGTCAGGGATAATATTGTCTTCTTGAAAAAGTTCGGACAGCTTCATTGTCTGTAAGAGACCGCGTTCGAGTGTCGGGAGATCAGCTTGCCGGCTCAATGAGTCCGATATCTCCGTCTTTTCGCTTGTAAATGACATTGGTTTCTCTGGTGCGCGCATTCCTGAAAACTAGAAAATCCTGTCTGGATGCAGATAGTTGCATAGCTGCTTCCTCCGGATCCATGGGTTTCGCCACCAGCTTTTCAACATGGATCGTGGGTTCGTCGACCGGACCTTCCACGGCCTCCATCAACGCCTCACTGCCCAGGGCCTCCTCGCCTTTGATACTCTCCGACCTTCGATTCTTAACCTTTGCCCTGAGCTTCTTCACCTGAATTTCGATCTTGTCCATCACCTGATCAATGGCGGAATACATGTCCTCGGTTTCTTCTACCGCTTTTATCCTTGAGCCGTCAACATTCACAGTGACATCAGCAATATGCCTGAATTTCTCCACTTCTAGAACCACATGGGCTTCCAGGGGGGCGTCCAAATATTTCTTGAGCTTGGAGAGCTTCTCCTCCGCATAGGTTTTGAGACTCTCCGCAGCCTCCATTCTACGAAATGTGACTATGATCATCATGGCGATTACCTCCAAAAAAAATGATTGGGCAGCAAGAAATTGAAAAGTCAACTCGTCAAAATCAATAAGGATTTCTTCGTCTCCTGGAAGGAAGAATCCCCAAGGCCTCCCTGTACTTTGCCACGGTTCGCCTGGCCACATCGATATTCTGTTTCTTGAGCATTTCAGCGATTTCCTGGTCGCTGAAGGGTCTTGCTCGTTTTTCAACTTTTACGATGTTCTTGATGAGATCCTTGACCGTTTCCGAAGAAACGGAATCACCGCCAAAGCATTGTATGGCACTGTTAAAAAAATACTTGAGTTCAAAGACGCCCTGGGGGGTGTGAACGTACTTGTTGGTCGTAACCCTGCTTATCGTTGATTCGTGCATCTGAATGTCTTCGGCCACATCACGAAGAACAAGGGGTTTCAGATGGGCGATGCCTTTGTCCAAGAAATCTCTCTGAAATTTGATGATGCTTGTGGTTACCCGGTAAATGGTCCTTTGGCGCTGGTGAATACTCTTGATAAGCCATGCCGCCGACTTGAGTTTGTCCTGAATGTACTGCTTGGTTCCGTCTTGTGCGGCCTCCCGGCTGTTCAGGATGTCCCTGTAGTAGGCATTGATCCTCAGTTTGGGTAGGCCATCCTCATTCAGCGCAATCTCATAGTCATCTCCAACCTTGAAGACGTAAATGTCCGGGCTGATGTAGACGGTCTCCTCATCGTTGTACTTGCGCCCGGGTTTAGGCTCAAAAGCAGTGATGATGTCCATGGCATTGATGACGTCCTCAAGGGGGACGCAGGCACTCTTGGCGATGAGGTCGTATCGCCTGTTTTCGAGTTTGTCCATGTGATCCAGGATAATCTTCTCGACAAGGGTTCCCCCATAATCTTGAAATCTTGTCTGAATCAACAGACACTCCTGCGTGTCTCTGGCCGCGACACCCACGGGGTCGAAATTCTGGATCAGGGACAGTGTTTCCAGGATCTCACCCTCGGTTCGGCCGGTCATCTGGCAAATTTCCTCGGGGGTCATTTTCAGGTAGCCGTCGTCGTCCAGGTTGCCGATGATATGAACGCCGATCTCTTTCTGAAGTTCGTCGGCCCTGCTCATGTGCAGTTGCCAAAGGAGATGGGAATGAAGGCTTGTTTTGCTCGATGTGACAGACTCGAAAGAGGGGGTATCCTTTGGCTCATAAGGGGACTCTGCCCAACCCTTGTTGTACTCTGAAAGATAATGCTCCCAGTCGAGGTCTTCCCTCATTTTTTCATTAGCATCGATTTCGGCGAGCGTGGGTTCAGGGGGATTGTCCGCCTCAAAGTTCCTCTCGTCCTCGCCGCCTTCGGCAGCGGACTCCTCAAGAACGGGGTTGGTTTCAAGCTCCGTGTGCACTGTGTCCAGGAGTTCGAGCCTTGAGAGCTGCAGCAGCTTGATTGCCTGCTGAAGCTGCGGCGTCATGATGAGTTGCTGCGCCAAGGCAAGTGATTGTTTTAATTGCAAAGCCATAAGTCAGAAGCCCCAAGAATCTTTCATAGGATCTACAAAGTGAACTCATCCCCCAGATAGCAACTCCGCGCGATTTTGCTCTGGAGGATCTTTTCCGGGCTGCCGTACTCCACGATCCGCCCTTGGTTGATAATATAGGCTGAATCGCACACTTTCAACGTTTCTCTCACGTTATGGTCCGATATGACGATACCGATGCCTTGATCTTTCAACTGGGTAATGATCTGGTTGATGTCGTTCAAAGCGAGCGGGTCGATTCCTGCAAAAGGCTCATCAAGCAGCATGAATCTGGGCTCCGTCACGAGGGCGCGAGTGATTTCCAGTCTTCGCCTTTCTCCGCCGGAGAGTGAAGAGGCCGGTTGCTTTGCGAGATGGGAAATATTGAGCTCTGCGAGAAGGCGTTCCAACCTTTCTTTCCTTTGATCCGGATGAAGTTTCAGGCTTTCAAGAACAGCGAGAAGGTTTTCCTCGACTGTGAGTTTGCGAAATACCGACGGCTCTTGGCAGAGATAGGTAATTCCTTTTCTGGCCCTCAGATACATGGGATCGTCCGTAATATCCTGACCGTCAAGATGGATTCTTCCTTCATTCGGTCGTGCAAGGCCGATTACCATGTAAAACGTGGTGGTTTTTCCTGCCCCGTTGGGACCCAGAAGCCCAACGATCTCGTTCCTCTTAAGGACAAGGTCAACACCGTCAACCACCCTCCTGCCGCGGTAGACTTTGGCCAAACCTTGTGCCTCCAATGTTTCACGGTTCACCGTCACCTGGGAATCACCTTTTTTCCGATCGGGGCATAATGACGGCCCTGACTTTCTCCTGTTCCGAACCTTCAACGACACTGCGATTGTCTTTCAAAAACAGAGTAATCCTGGAGCCTTCCACCAAATCCTCTCCCTGCTTGACCACCGGTCGCCCCGTAAGAACGATCCTTTCATCCGAATGGTAATAAACCGCCTCCTGGGCCAAGGCTTCTCCTCCCGCCGATCGCAAAATTTGAACATTCCCGCTTGCGGTGATCCTGTCCACCCTGACATTCTCCGCTTCGGTCGTCGGTTTCTCAGTCCCTTCCTCGTAAAAGAGGACCATTCTGTCGCTGTGAATCAGCCAGTCGTCCTTCTTTGCAGCGACCTTTCCCGTGAAGGTCACGGTTTTTTTCTCATTGTCGATTTCAAGGGTGTTGGAGGTAATGACCAATGGACCTTCCTCAGCCCCTTGATTCCTCACGAGCTTGGAGTCTGCTGAGAACGCAGCCCCGCCTAAGAAATGGAGGAAGCTTAAAGCTAGTAGAGACAAAGCTCTCAGGGTACGAGCCATCACAAAATCCAAGTTCGATTCTTGATCAAAGTTGTAACCTCAGAATGAATCCTCAGAGTCTCCCGGTTTACGTCAAAAGACAGTCCGCGACCCTGGATGGAGAAAAACGGCCCGGTAATCAAGACCGGTTCGTGAGTCTCCAAATCGCCTCTCCTTTGATTGTAGACAGCGTACTCCGTTTCAAAGGTGTAGCCGTTCTCGGTTTTCCCCTGCAAGGCACCCCGCAAGACCAGCTCCCCGGTCTCTGTGTCATATTCTCCTCGTTGCCCGATTAGTTCCAATCTGGATTTTCCTTGAGGGTGCACTTTCAGCCGGAAATCCCAAAAAGACATGAACCGCCTGTCTTTTGAGAAGGTTACCTCGGCTGCGTCCAAGAGCCACATTACTTTGTTTTCCGGGTCGGCATGAGAATAGTGAATGTCTTCGAGACGCATGCCCTCTGCGGGGCCGTTGTCTGAAGCGACGGGCGCCAAGGAGGTTTCCTTTTGGGAGAGAAGGATGTGAATGCCCACAAGAAGGACCAGCCCACCTATCCCAACCAGCGGCCAGGTTTTTTTAAGAAGTTTTCGCATTTTGCAATAAATATACCAAATCAGAGACCGCTGTGTAAAGCTGTATTTTACATCCGGCAGAAAAGGTTCCTGCCCCGTGACTCCAGAATGATTTCGCAGACCTCTCGAACGGCGCCGTAACCGCCCTTTTTCCGTGTCACGTAGTCGGCCAGCCCTTTCATCACAGGGGAGGCGTCCGACACGGCGAAGCGAATCCCTGCCTTTTCGAAAAGGGGCAGATCAGGCAGATCATCACCGACACAACACACCTGGTCTTTTTTCAGTCCCCTTTGCCGAATAATCTCGTCGCACAGGGGCCCTTTGTCTGCGACGCCTTGGTGTACCTCTTGAATCCCCAAATCCCTCGCGCGGCAGTCGACTGCTTTTGACCGGCGTCCTGAAATGAGAATCACTTCGATGCCTTCCTCCATGAGCTTCCTGAGGCCATAGCCGTCTCTTGCATGGAAACTCTTGATCTCCTCTCCCTGCTCGGTGAGGATGATTTGTCCATTGGTCAGTACACCATCCACATCCAGGATGAGGAGTTTAATTTCCTTGGCTTTTTCCCTCGGAATCACGGTTGGCTCCGTTCTTGCCGTCATCGCTCCCACAAAAGCAATCTACATTCCTGAGATTTCAACTCCGGACGGTAGCCGGGAGTAGAATCGGCGTTGTTCATACTCAGGGGTGCACCATCCGATGGATGTCCTTCAGAACCGTCAGGAGGGGTTTCAACCGATCCAAAGGAAGGGAATTGGGGCCGTCGCACAGGGCGGAGTCAGGGGCTGGGTGAACTTCCAAGAAAACCCCGTTACACCCGGCAGCCACAGCGGCCCTCGACAGGTCTTCCACAAATTGCCTCTGACCTCCGGAACTGCTGCCGGCAGCTCCTGGAAGTTGAACACTGTGGGTTGCATCAAAGATCACGGGAAAACCGATCGTTTTCATCATGGGAATGGCGCGCATATCGACCACAAGATTGTTGTATCCGAAAGTTGATCCTCGCTCCGTAAGGAGCAGACGTCGATTGCCACGAGAGACAACCTTGTCGGCCACGCTCCTCATGTCCATGGGAGAGAGAAACTGCCCCTTCTTGACATTTATGGGAAGACCTGTGTCTGCCGCGGCCACCAGGAGGTCCGTCTGCCTGCACAGGAAGGCCGGAACCTGGAGCACATCCAGGACTGCCGCAGCTTTCAACACTTGCTCCGGGCTGTGTACGTCGGACAGAACAGGAAGCCCCGTTTCTTCCTTGACTTTTTGGATAATCTCAAGGCCTTTTTCAAGGCCGGGTCCTCGATAGGAGGACAGGGACGTCCGGTTGGCCTTGTCATAGGAGGTTTTGAAAAGTACGGGAATCTTGAGAACCTTTCCGATCTCTTTGAGATAATGCGCGATATCCAGGGTGAGCGATTGGTTTTCAATGACGCAAGGACCTGCAATCAGAAAGAAAGGGCCCTCTTCCCTTATCGTGAAGTTGCTGATGGTGACCGGTTGAAACATGGTTGCTCTCTCATCTCCTGAAGGTAGGTCATTACAAAAAGTGCCGGCGGAAGTCAAGGACGGCTTCGCAGCGAGAAAACTTTTGCTTGTCACCGTCCCATGAAATCCCTATGATTTACCGCTGTGCGAAAACAACGACCCGAATGGGCATTATGGGTATCATAGCCGTAGGGGGTGGGAGGCCAAAAAGACATGGCGGTCAAAAAAGTAACCAGAACCATCCAGGAGATCAATCAGAAAATCAAAGAGGGCAAGGTCGTGGTTGTCACCGCCGATGAAATGACGGATCTCGTCAAGCGCGAAGGCGCCGTGAAGGCGGCAAGGGAAGTGGATGTCGTGACCACAGGTACCTTTGCACCCATGTGTTCTTCCGGCGCCTTTATCAATTTCGGGCACACCAAACCGGCCATCAAGGCGGCCAAGGTCTGGTTGAACGAGGTCCCTGCTTACGCAGGACTGGCCGCCGTGGACATTTATATCGGGGCCACCGAACCGACGGAGGATGATCCTCTGAACCGGGTTCATCCCGGACAGTTTCAATATGGTGGGGGCCACGTCATCCATGACCTCGTGGCCGGGAAGACGGTGAGGCTCAGAGCTACAGCGTACGGCACAGATTGTTACCCAAACCGAAAGGCGAACAAAAAAATCCGGCTTGCAGATCTTCCCTACGCCCTGCTCCTCAATCCCAGGAACGCCTATCAGAACTACAACTGTGCCGTCAACCTCTCCAACAAGACCATCTACACCTACATGGGGGTGCTGAAGCCGAAGGGGGGCAATGCCAATTACTCCACTTCCGGGCAACTGAGCCCTCTCCTGAACGATCCTTACTATCTCACGATGGGCTTGGGAACCAGGATTTTCCTGGGAGGCACAAGAGGTTACATCATCGGGCCCGGAACCCAGCACAGGCCGGATGTGAAGAGGACAAAAGGGGGTGCGCCACAGTCGCCCGCAGGGACCCTCATGGTCATGGGAGATCTTAAAGACATGGATCCCCGCTGGGTGATGGGCGTGAGCATGCTTGGCTACGGTTGTTCGATCGCCCTGGGGATCGGTGTTCCTATCCCTGTGTTGAACGAGGAAATCGCTAGATTTACCGGGGTTTCAGACGAGGAACTCTTCACGCAGGTCATCGACTACGGAAACGATTACCCCAAAGGAGAAGCGATGAGCCTCGGGCAGGTCAGCTATGCTGAGCTGAAAAGCGGTACAATCATGTTCAGGGATCAGCCCATCCACACCGTACCCCTTTCGAGCCATACCAGGGCTGTGGAGATCGCCAATATTCTGAAGGAGTGGATCGAAAAGGGCGAGTTTCTGCTTACTGAGCCGCAGGTGATGTTGCCGACGGTCCCCATGTCCTAGGGCAGGCTGCTAATAAATGGCGCAGGAGCCCCACCTAGGAAGAAGGGGGTTCGAGAAGTTGCGATAGGAAGGAATAGAAATTAAGGCAGGCTGCTGAAAAGAGTACGCTGCATGTTGACATGAAAAGACGCTCAGTGTATAGGTAATAAAAAATTCTTTACCGCTGTGATAATAGGCGGAACGTAAGATGCCTTTGCTCATGATCCCGCTGAAGCCTTTCTATCCCTACTATAGAAAGGCTTCAACGTTCGAGGGCGCCACCGAAGCTCTGCATACTACGAGGGAGAAAAAGGGGTATGGACAGAATCCCGATTACCAGGGAAGGGCTGGAAAAGGTAAAAGAGGAACTGACCCGTATGGAAAGGGTGGAAAGACCTGCCAACATTCGTGCCATTGAAGAGGCGAGAGGCCACGGAGACTTGAGTGAAAACGCCGAGTATCACGCCGCCAAGGAAAGGCAGTCTTTCATTGAGGGTCGGATCAACGAGCTGAGAGCCTTGATCGGGCAATCCGAGGTCATTGAACTGGACGGGAACCCTTCAGACACGGTTGTCTTCGGTAAGACGGTTCGTTTGTATGACGTCAACACCGAGGAAGAAACCTCCTACCAGCTTCTCGGCCCTTACGAATCGGCGCCGGAAGATGGGAGAATTTCCGTGTCATCGCCTATCGGGAAGGCCCTGATCGGCATGAAAGTGGGAGACGAAGTCAGGGTGAGGACGCCGAGAGGAATTCAAGAATTTGAAATCCTGGAGATTTTCTAGAAGATCGATATGTCGTGTCGCATGTTCATACACGGCCTTGAAAGCACCAACCAGGGGACCAAGGCCGTCTTTTTTCGGGAAAATTACCCGGGGATGATAACCCCTCACTTTACCGGGCCCCTTGATGAAAGAATGGAAAAACTCAAGACGGTCCTCTCGGATCAGCAAGGGATTACCCTCGTGGGATCCAGCTTTGGAGGCCTCATGGCCTCCATATTTGCATTAGAGAGCGAAGGGCGGATGAAAAGCTTGATCCTGCTTGCTCCGGCCATCAATTTGATGCCGTGCATGCCCTGCAGTGAAAGGAAAACCGGTGTTCCTACCTGGATTTACCATGGCAAGCAGGATGACGTGATCGACATTGGAGAGGTTCAACGGGTGGCGGAGAAGGTTTTCTCAAACCTTCGATTCCACGCCGTAGACGATGACCACTTCCTTCACAAGACCTTCAAGACTCTGCCGTGGGATCGGCTTCTCTCATGAAATCCGAGGTCGTGCATCTCATTTTTCGATCACCTCCGACAGATTGATCTCCAGCATCTTGATGGCGGCCAGGATTCGACGGGTGTTTCGATAAAGCGCGGGAAAATCCTCTCCCAGATCCGTAAGCTCCAGCGCCGTCTTTTTCATAGATGCGATCTTTTCGGCGATCGCAACCAGGTCATACCTCGTATTCATCCTTTACCTCTCAAATCCTTGAATCGCTTGGCCTTCACATCATAGCGCGGAAGGGTTCCAAAGTCGTGGAACTCGATAGCATACCCCAGGTTGGTCTTGAGGCGGAGCTGGTCTTTAAGCCTGGCCTCAATCTGCTTGCGCTCACCCTCTCGCCCCTTGGTGATTTCGACCTTCAAGGTGATGCGATCGATGTCTCCCACCTTGTCAACAATGACTTCAAACTCATTTCCAAGGCCGTCCAAACCTCTGACGACTTCCTCGATGGCCGACGGGGACAGGAGCACCCCTTTGACCTTCGTGATGTCATCCGCTCTCCCGATAACGCCCCCTTTGATTGTCCGGAAGGTGCGGCCACAGGGACAAGGCTCTGGAGCCCACTCGATGATGTCCTTGGAGTCAAAGCGGATGCAAGGCTGGGCCTGGCGATCCAAGGCGGTGATGATCATCTTTCCTCTTCGGCCCGGTTCCTCAATGTATTCCCCTGTTTCAACATCCTGAATCTCGACTAGAAAGAACGCTTCGTTGACGTGGAGACCGCCGGATTGGGCGGTGCACTCAAAACACCATGCGCCGATTTCCGTGGCGCCTGCATGATCGTACACCTTGGCGCTCCAAGACTCCTCCATCCTTTTCTTCGTGGTGGGAATGCTGGCGCCCGGCTCTCCGGCGCATGTGATTTTCCGGATTGCGAGGGAGGAGGGGGCGATCCCCATTTTTCGGGCTGTGTCGGCCATGCCCAACACATAGGTGGGGGTTGCCATCATGGCCGTGCACTGCAATTCCTGGATTTTCAAAATCCTGGCCTGAGTGTCCAGCACACCTCCCGGCACGATCTCGGCGCCGATTTTTTCAACCGCGTAATGGCCTGCCCAGAAAGCGACGAAGACATTGTACCCAAAGGGAAGGAACACGCGATCCGATGGTCGATATCCTTGCGCCCAGAGGATGTAGGACCAACACTCGGACCACCATTCCCAGTCCTGCCAGGTATCGGCCTGGTACACGGGTTGGCCGGTGGTGCCGCTGGTCTGGCGGAATTCAACTACCTCATCAAGGGGAACGCACAGGGCATCTCCGTATGGGAACGGATCTTTGCGCTGGATGTCACGCATCATGGATTTTTCCACCGTCGGGATCCGCCGGATATCCTCAAAGGATTGAATATCTCCGGGTTTTATCCCGGCCTTGTCATAGAGGGCGCGGTGGAATTTCGACTTCTCGTATCCCCACTCAAAAATTCTTCTGAATTTCCGGAACTGGAGGTCACGAGTTTTTTCATGGACGAGGGTTTCCAGCACCGGATTCCAATAGGGTTGTTCTTTCCACATAAAATCAAGACCTCCTTCGCAACGATGAAATCGCCGACAATCCCTGCTTTACCTAATTCATGAGGCCCGGCAAGAAAAGAGCGATCTGGGGAAAGGGGATAAGGAGCAAAGACAACAGGATCAAGGCAAAGAGGAAGGGAAGCGCCCCCTTGAATATGTCCTCGAGCGGCACATCCTGAACCACACCGCTCACCACGTAAACGTTTACCCCCACCGGAGGAGTGATGACGCCCATCTGGGTGACAAGCACGATGATGACGCCGAACCAGATCGGGTCATAGCCCATGTCGATTACCACAGGATAAAAAATGGGGATGGTGAGAAGGATCAGGGCCAGGGCATCAATGAAACAGCCGCCTGCAAGATAGAGAAAAATGATGAAAGCCATGATCGCCCCATGGGGCAGGGGCAATTCGCTGACCCAAGTGGCAAGGGCATAGGGAATTCTGGTGATGGCGAGGAAATGGCCGAACATGGTGGCTCCGGCCACAATGACCATGACCATGCAGGAAATCCGCGTGCTTTCCACGAGAGCCTGCATGAGTGCCTTCCAACCAAGGCGGCGCGTAGCCAGGCCGAGGATGATGGCTCCTCCTGCCCCGATGGCGCCGGCTTCCGTGGGCGTAAAGAACCCAAGGAAAAGCCCCCCCATTACAAGGGCGAAAAGCAGAAGGGTTTCGATCACCCCTTTGAGGGAGGCCAATTTTTCCCGAAGGGTTACCTTCGGCCCTTTCGGGGCGACACGGGGGCGTACTTCAGCCCAGATGAAAATGGCGGCGACAAAGAAGAGACTAAGCAAGATGCCGGGGAGCACACCGGCAATGAAGAGCTTGCCGATGGACTGTTCTGTGAGGATCCCGTACACGATGAAAATCACACTGGGAGGGATCAGAATGCCCAGGCTGCCGCCTGCTGCGACGGTTCCCGTGCCGAGCACCATACTGTATTTGTATCGTTTCATCTCAGGCAATGCGACGGTGGCCATGGTGGCTGCAGCAGCGTTGGTGGAACCGCAGATCGCCGCAAAGCCTGCGCAAGCCGCGACGGTGGCCATAGCGAGGCCGCCCGGGAGATGGCCGATGAACTTGTAGGCGGTGTCAAACAGGCGGCTGCTGATTCCGGCGTGAAAGGTGACCTGTCCCATGAGGATGAATAGGGGCACCACGGTCAAACTGTAAGAACCAAAAATGGTGTAGAAGTCCTTGGCGAGCATCCTGAGGCCGGCGTCCCAGGTCACGGCATAACTGAAACCCACAACTCCCACGAGGGCCATCACAAATCCCACGGGCATGCGGGAGAAAAGGACAATGATCAGGACCACTAACCCGATTAACCCGACTGTCGTTGGATCCATCACCGCTCTCCTTTACGCACCGTTTGGCGCACAATCGCCCCAGGTCAAACTTTCCACCTGAAGTACGGCGGTTCTCTTCTGGTCAGCACGAACCAGAGATCCATGAGCAGCACTAGACAAACCGCTACGGATGCTACGGACATGCCATAAAGAATAGGGTAAAAAGGAAAACGCAGCGTCATGGAAACCTCACCGTAGATGCGAAAGTCGTTCCCATAACGGATGCATTCGTAGGCCAAAAGCACAAAGAGGAAAATGCTCAACAGATGGGTGATCACGTATATGGCCTTCTGAAGGCCCATTGAAAGGCGCATCACGATCACCTCGACAGCCACATGGGCGCGCTGCAAGGTGGTGTGGGCCATGGCAAAGGCGGCCACTGCAGCTCCCAGGAACTCGACGATTTCATAGGTCCCGAGAATGGGTCGCCTGAACATGCGCAGCACCACGTCTGCGAAGGTGAGGGCGGTCATGCCGAGCAGGGATATTCCTGCAGCCACATTCAGGAAATCGACAAAACGGCGCACCTGGTTGGGAAAGTAGGCCATCGTCTCACCTCATTAGAAATCGGTCAGGAAGAAATGGGGTTCTTTCTGTATTTCTCGATGCTTTCGCGAATAAACTGAATGTGTTCCTTTCCCGGCATTCCCTTGCTTTCCAGCACGCTCTCCGATGATTATATTCTAGCTACAATATGACTACTAAACAGGGGTTGTCGTGTCAATAAAAAAGCGTTTCCTTTTACATACAAGAAAATCTGCAATTAATAAAAGGAATTCGAGCCTATGAAATTCTGCGATCTCACATGCAAGCATGCCCGTTGGCCCAGAGAGGAAGCCCTTGACGGATCGGGCAGTTGCCGAACCTTCCAGGCCGTGTTCTGCGAAAAAACGCAGCGCACCGTTCACAAGAATGCACCATGCCGAGAGAAGGAAGTTCGTAGCCAGGACCATGGCGCCGGCGGCGAACAAAGCTAATTCGCATTTCATGCCTCCATGGTTTCCAGGTATCGGGCGATGGCGCCGTCGTAACGGTGGGTCAATTGGAAGACTTTCTTTGCCAGCCTGAACCTCGTTCCGAGAGATGTAGCGCCCTTGCTTTCCTCCATTTCCCTGAGGACCGGCCCATAGTCCGCCGGGTCTGTGAGAGCCGTAACGTGCCGGTAGTTCTTGGCGGCTGAGCGAAGCATGGCAGGGCCGCCGATATCGATGTTCTCAACGGCTTGCTCCAGAGTGACCCCGTGCCCTGCAACCGTCTTTTCGAACTGGTAGAGGTTGACCACTACCATGTCGATGTTCAGGATACCATGTGCTTCCATTGTCTTCAGGTGTTCAGGGTTGTCCCTCATGCCCAGAATACCCCCGTGGATCATTGGATGGAGGGTTTTTACCCGACCGTCGAGCATTTCGGGAAAACCGGTGTATTGGGAGATGTCCGTTACAGGGATATCCGCCTTTCTCAATGCTCCCGCGGTTCCACCGGTTGAGAGAATCTGAACACCGAATCTTGAAAGCGACTTCACAAAATCAACGACGCCTTCCTTGTCCGTGACGCTGACAATCGCCCTTTGGATCTTTCGCATCTCCCGACCTCCATCAAGAAAGTGTTTGGGTTTTCAATCAACCCCCTTGAAGAGTAGCACGATTCATGAGATTAAAGAAACCATGGATAAACGATATGAGCAAAGGAAAGAACTGTGAGCTCATGAACCCTTGGTACGCCGCCTATGCCGCCATCGGATCCGTAGCCTTCATTCCTTCTGCGCCTTTTCTTTGGCTCTATTCCCGTCTGAACAGGCGTTTCGCCAAGGGCTGGAAACAGAGGCTGGGATTCCTTCCATATGGTCTGAGCGCCATCGAGGCTCCCATATGGTTCCACGCGTCCTCTCTGGGAGAACTGAGGGTGGCCGACTCGATCATGTCCCGCGTCAGAAAACTTCGCCCCGAGAGCCCCATGATCCTGTCCGTGAACACAGATTACGGATTCGAATCAGCCAGGACTCAGGATCAAGACACGCCCGTGGTGTACGCCCCTTTCGATGTTCTTTTTTCGGTTCGAAAGGCACTTTCCATCGCCGAACCCCGCCTCATGGTGTTCCTGGAGACCGAGATCTGGCCTGCGTGGATCGTGGAAGCCCGGCGAAAGGGGATCCATTGCGCTCTTGTCAACGGCCGGATTTCATCCGGATCCTTTCGACGGTATCGAAAAGCTGCCCCTCTTTTTCGAGAAGTGCTGAGATGCGTGGACGCTTTCAGCATGATTTCTGAGACGGACAGAAGCCGAATCCTGGCCATGGGAGCGGACCCGGGGAAGGTGGAAGTCCACGGAAACGCAAAACATGATCTTCTGGTGCGGCAAGCGAACCCTTCCGTGGCAGCGGAGATGCGGCGCCTTCTCGACCTGCGGGCATCCGACACGGTCTTTGTGGCGGGAAGCACTCGGGAAGGGGAGGAGGAGAAAGTGATCGAGGTGTTTTCGAGGGTGCGAAAGGAATTTCCGGAAACCATCCTTGTCATAGCTCCCAGACACATTGCGAGAAGGCCGAGCATCGAGAACATGCTGCGGCGGCGCAACCTTCCCTACCAACTTCGGTCGCGCTTGCGCGAGAGGGGGGGAAGGAGAACCGCGCCGGTTCTGATCCTCGACACTTTTGGAGAACTTTTTAAAGTCTACAGCGTAGGGACCATCAATTTCTGCGGCGCCAGCCTCGTTCCGAAGGGAGGGCAAAATCCGATGGAAGCGGCGGTCTGGGGAAAGGCGGTTTTCTATGGGCCTTTTATGGACGATTTCATGGAAGCAAGAGCGCTCTTGGAACGGGTGGATGGGGGCATCCTGGTGAAAGACGCGGAGGATTTTTCGGAAAAGGCGATCGCACTGCTGCGTCAAAGGGACTCGTTGGCCTTCCTTGGAAAACAGGCGAGGTCCGCAGTCCTTGAGAGCCGGAATGCTGCGGAGAGGCATGCCGCAGTCATTGCGCGGATGCTCAAGAAGACTGAAGTGCCGGAGTAGGAGAGCTTTGGATCGTCGAGAGGAACTGCCGATCGGCGAAACTCAAGCGCCCACTCTTCTCCATTATCCCACATTCATCGAAAATGTCCCTTAGGGACAACGACGATCCCCCGGGGCGTGACCGTAAAATGCTTGCGGTCCTCGTTGGGGTTATAGCCGATCTCGGTGTGGGGAGGAATGTTGTTGTTCTTGTCAATGATGGCCTTCTTGATTCTGCAATCCCGACCGATCACCACGTCGTCGCAAACGACGGACTCGTCTACGGTGGCCCAGCTCCTCACCACGATGTTGTATGACAGGACTGAATTGCGGACAATACCGCTGATGATGCATCCGGGCGCCACGAGGGAGTCGAGCGCTTTACCCACACGGAATCCTTCGTGCCGCTCGTTGTTGAAAATGAACTTGGCAGGGGGCGCGAGAACCTGCCGGGTGTGAATGGGCCATTTCGTGCCGTACAGATTGAAGTAGGGGTCTACGCCGGTCAGGTCCATGTTCGCATTCCAGTAAGCGTCCAGAGTCCCCACGTCTCGCCAGTAAGAGGAGTCTCTCACCCTCGGCTCCAGCCGAAACTCCCGCTGCCCGTCATCGGTCGTGAAATAGATATAGTCCCTAATCTGGTTGAAGCGGACGTAAGGGTATGCGAAAACCCGGTGGGAGGTGAGCATGTTGGGAATAATGTCACGCCCGAAGTCGTCCTCGTCTCCGCCTTTCAGCAATTCAAGGAGCGTCTCGGTTTTGAACACGTAAATACCCATGGATGCGAGGACATGGTTGGGGTCTCCGGGTATCGTTTGCACCTTCTCCTTGGGTTTTTCCCGGAAAGCCACGATTCGGAAATCGCTGTCCGCTTCGGCGATGCCGAATTGACCGGCGAGATCCTTGTCCACCTCGAGGAGGGAGACCGTGAGATCCGCCCCCCTTTCCTGATGGTATTGAATGAAAAGACCGTAATCCATCTTGTAGATATGATCCCCGGAGAGAATCAGCACGGTCTCAGGCTTGTGACGCTCGATGAGGTAATGGTTCTGGCGAATGCAGTCGGCTGTCCCTCTATACCAGTCAAGGCCTACGCGCTGCTGAGGAGGGACGACTTTAAGAAAATGACCGATCTTCGGACTGAAGATATTCCACCCTTCTTCGAGATGGTCATTCAGCGATTGGGACTTGTATTGGGGGAGCACGATGATCTTGTATATTTGGGAGTTGACACAGTTGCTCAGGGTGAAATCGATGAGGCGGTAGATTCCCCCAAATGGGACCGCAGGCTTGCTTCGGTCCTGAGTCAGAGGCATGAGCCTTTCACCCCGTCCGCCGGCCATGACAAAAGCGAGGGTGTTTCTCATGATATCTCCACAAAAAAGAAGGTAGAGCCTTGTCTCAAAAATTCTATCTACAACATAGCGATTCAATCATAGAAATGAACGGTCGAAAGGTCAAGGGGAGCCTAAAACTCGCGCCCTCTGTGCTGCAGACAGAGCCTCGTGCGAGGTGCGCTCCCATCAGTAGTCCCACTTCCAGCGGATCCCTGCACCGGCCTCGGCGTTGATTCCAACTTCGGTCTGCACGGTGATGTTCGGGGTGATTTCCCACTGCAGAGAAGCCCTGCCTGATTCCGGTCCCAGCCCTTGTTCCACTTCGATGTATACGTTTTCCGCAAGGTATTTGCCTGCCCTGAGGGCGGCTTCATCCATTTCAACTCCGAGGTCCCGGATTTCCAGCAGATCGAGTCCGAGCATTCTGCGGGTGTGATCCATCAAGTCAAAACCTCTTCGGCCCGCAAGCACATCCAGGGCGTGGGCCAGCTGAAGGGCTTGCAACGGCGTGATCTGAGTCACGGACCGCCCGAAAAGGAGGCGAGAAAGGACTTCATCGTCGGGCAGAGAGGGCTGTGAGGTCAGGCGAAGATCAGGGGAGTCCACTTTTCCCGAAAGCTCAAGGAAGGCCGTCATCTCCCTTGTGCTGGACTCGGCAGTGATACTCAGGACCGGAGAAGGGGGTGCGTCGCCCAGGAAAGAAACCACTCCGCGAGTCAAGTTGAAGCGTTTCCCGAGAAAATTGAAGTGGCCCCGAACCACGGAAAGCTCCCCTGAAATAGAGGGATTGCCGACAGGCCCCTGAACCTCCAGTCTTCCCTGCCATTCGGAGTCGAGCCCCCGGCCTGAAAGATGTGCACGGCCGGGAATGACGACAGTGACCCGCATTTCCGCAAAGGAGTCCCCGGGAGGTTTTCTTGTTTCAGGGGCAGGCGTTTCTGTTTCCTCCTCATGGATTTCTATGATTTCAAGATATGCGATTTCCGGGGGAAGTCGACTGGGTATTCGGACCTCAAGAGGGTAAAGGGCCACTTCTCCTGAGAGCAGTGCTCCTTTTCGGGTTCCTGCGAATACAAGATCTCCCCGCGCTGTGGCCGTGAAAGAATCATGCCTGATGAGTACGGCGTCTCTCAAGGCGATGTCAACCTGAAAGGGGAAATCCTCTGCAGGGGAAAAAGCAAACCACCCGTTCACCGTGATCGAGCCTTTTTCTCCGTCCGTTGCGCCGGCGTCCTGAATCACCAGTCGCCCATTTTCCGCCGCCAGAAGAAGGGTAACTTCCTTGAGAATGGTTCCGGTCCTGAAATTCTCGTAAGCCCCTTCGCTCAAGCGAAGCATGCCCGTCACCCGGGGGCTTTCCACAGTGCCTAAAACCCTGAGAGTTGCTTCCGCCCGCCCTGCGAGTGCTTGGTCGTGCAACCCAAGGAGGGCCGCCACGTGTGGCAGGGGAACTTCACCATTAAGATCGATCTTCATCGCGCCCTGGGAATCCATAGCAACAGTAAGGGGCGCAAAGGAAAGATAGAGAGGGAACTCTGCGGATGCCCTCAAAGGGTCCGGTGTTAGTCCACGGAATGCCAGGTTGGCTTTCAGCCTTTGATCGGAAAAAGAGCCTTTCAGATCAAGAGACGTCTCAGGGAGGTCCTGGAATTGGGCTTCTTCCAGCCCAAGCCCTACGGCAAAAAGCTCAAAGGCGGCCTTCGGCCTCTCCGGATGCCCTTCAATCAGCAGGCTTCCCGAGGCTTTGCCTTTGAGGCCGGGAGCCCCGGCCAGCCTTGCCACCTCCAAAGGCAGGTCTTCGAAATGGAGATGGAAATCCACATGGCTTGAAATATAGGTCCCTGACCCCCTAAGGCTGCCCGCGCCAACGGCAAAAGCACTCTCTTCCAGGCGCAACGCTCCTCTTTCGTGAATGACGGAGGTAGGGTCAAGCAGTGCAAGGGACAGGGTGGCAGGCGCCGGACCGTAACGGGCTTGGAAACGCTCCAGGAAAAGCCTTTGAACATTATTCGAGAGGGTGAAAGTCCCGGAGCTTGTCGCTTCAAAATTCTCGCCGTAATGACCGCTCACATCGAGTTGAAAACTTGCTCTGTCCATGAGTCCTTTGCCCTTGAAGGCAAGAGAGGATATGGTCAGTTCCGAGATCCGCGCCTCTCTGATCTCCAGGTTCAGAAACCCGTCCATGTGAGCCATTGTTCCTTCTATACGGCTTTTAATCTGCAGATCTCGAGCTTCGGCAAACGGCCAGGCAAGGGAGCCTGCCTCAAGGGAAAAAGCAAGATGCTGGTCCTCTCCCCCAATCCGGAAGGTTGCCTCGATTTTGGCGCTTCCCCGGATTTCCTGCCCCAGCAAGGAAAGAAGCGAAGAAAGCTCAGACACGTTTCCCCGCATCTCTCCCTGGACTTCGGATGTTTCAAGGTCAAGGGTCGCCTTTCCTGCCAGGGAGCTTTCAAGTCCGGCAACTGAGATTTCAGACAGGTGCAGGAGAGGGCCTTCGAGCGAAAAATCACTCTCCATCTTTATCCGATTTTCTCCTTGAAAGACCTCCAGAAAGAAATCACCGTTCTGCATGGAGGGAGTGTAGATCGTTTCAAGGCCGGCCTCGACTCCTTCCAAAAGTACCCCTCCCACCTCGAGATGTTTTGCGTCGGCCTTGGCAGATATTCTGAAAGAGGAAAGAGGGCCTTCTATGTCGCCGGACCACCCGAATGAACCTTTTGGGGAGAGGTTCGGGATGGAAAAGAAAAGGGCCGGGTCTGGAAGAAGGGTGCTCCAGGACGCAACGAGGGATTGCCGGTCAAAGTCAAAAGATCCCTGTGCCTCCAAGGAAGCCCCGGAAGCCTCCAACCAAAAGCGGGAGACCGTGAGAACACCAGGCTGATCGTAAGAGATGCCGGCTCCATAGACCACCGCTTCTTGAGGCAGGATAAAGCCGGGCAGGTGTCCCCCTAAAAGTTTGCTCCTTGCCTCAAATTGGGCTCTTACGGAAAGCGTCCCGGCATCTCCCTGAACGGAAGCATCGAGAACGGTGGGCCCCAGCCATGGCAGGTCCAGCCCAGTCATTCTGAGGAGCCTTTCGGGAGTATCCGATTGAAAGGAAAGCTCCATATCCCCAATCCGTCCGAAAGGGTTGATGCTGCCGGAGAGTTGAAGCGAATTCCCTTCGCTCGTGAGGAGGAAATGGGAGACATGGATGCGGCTTTCTTCAATTCCGTAGGAAGAAAGCTCCCAAGTCAGGTTTTGTGCCGGGAAATTGTCGGGGTGTTCTATCGCGAGGCCTCCTATCGCGCCCCTGCCGGCAATTTTGAAGCGAGGCAACCGTGAGCCCAGGTTTTCAAGAAGGTCCAGTTGAAAAATAGCGTCTGCACTCGACACTCCGGCGCCGTTCAAGGATGCATCGGCCATCTCGATGTGAACCTCGGTCCGGGGCCGCAAGAGGGGGCCGGAGAAGTGTCCCTCGACTTTCGTGGAGCCCCGAAGGTCTGCTTTGACAAGGGAACGCAGAGATTCCAGATCTCTTATCAAAATCTTATACCGTCCCTCCAACTCCTGCTTTTCCGCATGAAAAGCCGCTTTAATCTCGAGGTCCAGGCCGTTGCCTTCCAGACCGAGGTGATCGAGCATCCATATCCCTCTTTCGGGAATTCGGATCGCCAGGCTGAAAGGCAGTTCCTCATCGATTTGGGGGAACGGTTCAGGAAAAAGCGTCGGATCCAGCCGGACCTTTCCTTTGGCGAGAACCTGCAACTCTTCTTCCATCTTCAAGAAGACCTGAGACTGGATCGAGCCTATTCCGCCCGCCTGCGCTCGCAATACAGCCTCTACATCCCGGGCAGGTCCATCCCCTTCAAGGGAAAATACCAAGGGTCCTTCAACCCCTAGGAGTCCGGCAACCAAGCCGCCCCGGGTTTCCTCGAACCGGGCGTCCAGAGCAAATGTATCTTCGCGAAGCCTGTAGAGCCCACGGATCCTGAGGCTTGCTCCCTCTCCGTTCAATGTATCCAGGCGGATCAAGGTTTCTTTTTCACCGGTGGGCGATGTTTCTCCGATCTTCGCTTCCAGTGTAAAAACGGCGGGTTCACCCAACAGCTCTTGCCCCAAGAAGATTCTTTCCACCTCAAGTCGCCCCAACTGCAGTCGGAGAAGCGCTCCCGGCCACTCGGGCCGGCTTGGCGCCTTGACGGGAACTTCTTCTCCCTCCAGGGGCATGCGGGTGAGTTTCACGCTCCGAGCGGCCAACTCATGGATGGAAAAACTTCCTCTGAGGAGGGCGAAAGGGGACCATCGCATCCTGATCCCCTCCACCTCAAGCCACGGCCCGCGCTCGTCCATGATGGAAAAGCTGTGCAGTTGAAAGTCGAAAGGAATCCGTCCGGAGAGGCTTCCGATCTGCACCTTCCTTGTTTCGTCTTTGCTCAGGGATCCGGTGATGAGTTTGGCCAAAGTGCTTCTGCCTGCATCCGTCTGGAAAAAGGCAAACAACGCGGCGATCGACGCAAGCAGCGCCACGATAAGGACGCCGACGGTCTTGGCGGCTTTTAGAAAGACTTTTTTCCCGTTCATCATACAAACTAAGTTATCCCCGTTCGGGTTCTTGGGCAAGGGCAAGAAATGGATTTGTCCTGACGCTTCAGGTCTGCGGGCGGGTGATTTTCAGCAACCTAGAAAGCCTGTCCTAAGCTGACGTATATCTGGATCCTGTCGTCGATTTCGGGTCTGCGATTCAGTGGAAAGGCCACATCGAGGCGCAAGGGTCCTACGGGAGTGAAATAACGGAATCCAAGACCGGTCCCCCAGCGCAGGGTTTCGGCAAAATCCGGAAACCTGGCTTCATAGGCGTTGCCGCCGTCCAGGAACGCCACAAGCCCCAGCCGTTCCGTGAACTTCAGCCTTGCTTCAACGGCTGCTTCCAAGAGGGACCTGCCCCCCACGGGCGCTCCGTCCCTGAAAGGGCCGACAGACTGGAAGGCGTAACCCCGGATAGACCCCCCGCCCCCTGCATAGAACCGTTCGTCGGCAGGGATTTCGTCTCTTTCCGCCCCTGTTATCGAGCCAATTGAAAGGGCCGTGGCAAGGACCAGAGGATATGCGGAAAAGGGCTTCAAGTAGTGACGGTAACGGATGCGGCTCTTGACAAACTTCGGGTCCTTCCCCGATGGGTCGTAAAAAGGCACAAGATAAAGACCGAATCTGCCGCCCCTGGAAGGATCGAGCAAATCATCGCTCCTGTCCCATTCCACATCGAGCGGTAGAAAGAAGTAAGAGAAACTCTCCGTGACGCCCAACTGCTCCACCCGCGAAGTCCTGTAGCCCACTCCGGCGCTGACCCTCAACTGCTCCGTCAAATGCCGGGCGACGGAGGCGGAAGCGGTTGCATTGCGGCTTGTGTATGGATCGGGCCGATCCTCGGCAACACGCAGGAGAAGGCGCAGGGACTGGTCCCGGCGGAAAAAAAAAGGCTTGAAAAAGACGGATTCTGCGGAGGCGGTAAAACTGGAGGCTGTCCCTGACAGGGTGAGTCTTTCGCCTTCACGGAAGAGATTCCGATGTTCCCACAGAACCGTGGCGCCGGGCCCTTCATCTGTTTTATAACTTACGCCTGCGCCTATGGATCGATGTTTTCGCTCCGTTACGGAAATGACCAAAGGCAGTCGGCCCTTTTCATCAAGTTCAGCATCCCTGAGCACCCTCACCGAGGAGAAAAGGCCCAGGCGGATAAGACCCATCTGGAGCGCTTCAACCTTTTCGACATCAAAAAGCTCTCCCTCCTTCCAAGGGATAACCCGCCGGACCACAGATTCCTCAACGGACTCAAGGCCCATGATTTTTACGTCGCCGAAAGGCGCCCGAAGGCCCGGGTCGATAAACAACTCCAGGGCCACCGATGGTTCCCGGTGATCCACGATGATCTTTCGATCATCGAGCCTGGGGAAGGGAAACCCCTGTTGTTCAAAGGTGCGCACAAGCGTCTTTTCGGCATCGATGAGCGTGGAGGCGCTGAAAGGCCTGCCCGGGCTCAACCCGATCTTTTCGGGTGAGGGGATCAGGTGAGGATGGACTTCTTCTTCTCCTGTAATGCGAATCTGTATGGAAGAGACGGCATATGCAGGTCCCGGATCAACGCTGAAAATGAGCTCCAGGGGCTCCACGTCTTCCCTCAACGCGATCTTCACTCCGGCCCCGAAGTACCCACGACTGTGAAGAAGACGGGTGAAACGGTCCCTGTCCCTTTCCGCCCTCGCGCGAAGCAGGCCGAGGCTTGGTGGAGGTCTGTCGATCAAAGCGAGGCTGTCCGAAACATCCTTCAGATTTGCGAGGAGCGCCGAATCCTCGATTCCCGTGATTTTCACGGCATAAGGGACGGCAGGATCCGCACTCGCAAGGTCAACAGCAATAGAAAAAAACAAAAGAACTGAAAGAAAGAGCGTCAAAGCAAAGACCAAGAGAAGGCTTTCTGCATGGGTCTCCGTTTTTATCAGATAAGATTTTCGTGAAGTCAACATAGGGGGCCTCGTGTCCCGGGCCGGCAGTACGGTATTTCAGGAAGTTGACGCTTCACCGCCTGTAAGTGGTCAATCTATCCCCTTCGTGCTTTATTTTCAAAGGCTTTTCGAGTCGGCAGGTCGTTCGGGTTGATTCACATGGGCCTCCCGTGATAAGAATGAAAAAAAGGAGGGACCCATGCCATACAAGACAGGCTTAAGGGCCTATACGTCCAAACGCATCGAGGAGATCGGGTCAGCGGATATTCTCGTCGGAATTCCATGCTTTAACAATGAGAAGACCATCGAGCACGTCATCCAGATGGTGACCCACGGCCTGGCAGCTCACTACCATGACAAGCGGTGCGTAATCGTTATTGCCGACGGGGGTTCCACGGATGATACACGGGAGGTGGCGAAGGAATTTCAGATCAAGCCGTGGCAGGAGAAGATCGTGTCCATTTACCGGGGACCGGGAGGCAAGGGAACCGCTTTGCGGTCCGTGTTCGAGTCGGCCAGCCGGCTCAAGATCAAGGCTCTGGCCGTGGTGGACTCGGACCTTAGGAGCATCACCCCGGATTGGGTCCAGCACTTGCTGGACCCCGTGCTGAGCAAAGGCTACCAGTTCGTTGCGCCCGTTTACCTCCGTCACAAGTACGATGGAACGATCACGAACAACATCGTTTACAACATGACCCGCGCCCTTTACGGCAAAAGGATTCGCCAGCCCATCGGCGGCGACTTCGCCCTTTCGAGAGACCTGGCAGCCTTTTATGCGGAACAGGATGTGTGGGAAACCGACGTGGCCCGCTACGGCATAGACATCTGGATGACTACCAACGCGATCACCCAGGGGTTTCGCATTTGCCAGTCCAACCTGGGGGCCAAGATCCACGACGCCAAGGATCCGGGGCAGCACCTGGGCCCCATGTTCCGGCAGGTTCTGTGGACCATCTTCTCTCTCATGGAGCGCCACGAGACGTACTGGAAAGGGATCCGGGGAAGCGAGGCGGTAGACCTCTTCGGACACCAGGGGTATGTCGAACCCGAGCCGGTTCGGGTTGATCCGGAGGCCATGATCGAACACTTCAAAATCGG
>JAWOJI010000142.1:0-6865 GCA_046481735.1 Desulfatiglandales bacterium
ACCTATCGCTTTGAGTATGCCTTGCTCGTGTACTGCCAGCTGATGACTCAGAAGGCCGCCGCCGGGCTCCTTCACATATCGGCTTCCACCCTCTCGGATCTCCTCCACCAAAGCATCACCCGGTTACGGGATGGCCATAGGATTCGAGGCTTGACATCCATCGGTGTGGATGAGATCTCCTACTGCAAAGGCCATAAATACGCTACCATCGTCTACGACCTGGATCGATCTTGTGTCGTATGGGTCGGCCAAGGTAAGGGCCGGGATACAATTGACATCTTCTTCCAGGAAAGCCTCTCTCGCTATCAAAGAGACCAGATTCTCTGGGCCGCCTGTGACATGAGTGAAGCCTACATAGGGGCCATTCAAGAATACTGCCGTAACGCCACCCTGGTCCTGGATCGTTTCCATATCGTCAAAGCCATCAATGCGGCCCTTGATGAGGTCCGCAAGGAGCAATGGAGGGAAGCATCCGCCCGGGAACGCAAAATACTCAAAGGCTTGCGCTGGCTCCTTTTCAAACACTCTTCCACTCGCTCCAAGAAGGATACTCGCATCCTCCATGCGCTCAGAAAAGGTAACCGCCGTATCTACAAAGCTTGGCTCCTCAAGGACGAATTCGAGCAATTCTGGGACTTCAAAGCCCCATGGGCCGCCGAAAGATTCCTAAAACGCTGGACTACAGCAGCTCTCAGAACTCGCCTTGAACCCATGCGAAAACTTGTCAGTACGCTTAGAAAACACAGCAGCCACATCATCTCTTTCGTCGAATCTCGTCTGACCAATGCCGTAGCCGAGGGACTCAATAGAATCATTAAAATCGTCAAAAATCGAGCCAGCGGATTTCGCACCTTGGATGCCTTCACTGATATGATTTTCCTCACCGTCGGTGATGTAGATATTCCTGCGCAAATCCCGGCCAAGTTTCGTACGCTATGAAAAACACAAATAACCACTACAGTCCTGATTCAGCATGCTTTTCCCTAATTGGGAATTTCGGATATAGCCAAAAAAGTCATAGCGTTTCGCAATGACTTATTCCACGTCAATATAACAGAGGAGCATACCGGAATCAGTATAATGGATGATGGCCATTGGTTTGTCTACAGGCCTCTTTACGATAGAAGCCGAAAAGCCAAGAGTCAATACCATGCCTACAAGCAATACTACACAAAAGAAGATGCACTTGAAGTCGCAGAGCTTGTCAATGAAATTGTCAAAAGCATCGTGAACGCGATGGATGATGAGCAAAAGAGATGGGTTGACAGCTGGATCGAGAAAGAGCTAATCGATGTTCCGTCATGGAAATAAAAGTGAAAATGATCTTACCATCCCCACAATGCCCTATCCGGCAAGCCAAGAACTGAAAACCAACATAATACTAATCTATGAAAACGTTGTGCATGTTGATATTATGGGGCTTCGGTTATGATGTTGGACGCACACGCTTGTAGTCCCATGACTCTATGACAAAAGCAGCTATGGTGTGAGCAGCATGGATTGCCAACCTAGCATGCCGAGCTTGCAGTCGGTACCGCAGACGTCCCTGGCCATGAGCTGAACTTCCATGCGTTCGCAAAGCACCGACGCCGTTCACGACGGCCAGTAGACCACTAAGGATCTCCTGAAGATCTCGGTCTTCAATATTGCTTGGATCAAAGCCGAGATCCTTTCGAACAACATTCCACACAGACTGGAGATCTTTCTTCTTTGGCATTTCCAGCCCCTCATCTTCTATGTAAGTCTTACAAACTGATTCCAAAACGTTGCAGGCTGCAGAAATCGCTTCTCTGGGATTCGTCTCCATGTTGCGGAGAGCCCGCTCGAATTCATCGTTAATGGATGCTAAATCCCGAGCGCGTATTATTTCTCCCTGGGGCTGCGGGTCGGACCAAGGTAAAAAATTGAAATGATAAGAGAAAGCCTTTAAAACGCGCCCCAAGCAGGGCTTATATCCGGTTTTTTGACCCCGAAAAGAGGCTTCTAAGAACACGTGGATTGGGGGACATCGCTTTTTGAAATAACGCTATTTTATCCTTCTAAAAAGGATAAATATGTGATATTTTATCCCTCGGAGAAAGACAAATGCGCGAAGTCCTCCGTCAGAAGATAGCCGATGCCCTCGTCACCGCTCCGCCACCCATGACACGTCGGGATGTGAGACTGCCTATGGTTCGCGGCAAGGCGCTGGCTGTGATCGGCATGCGCCGGAGCGGCAAGACCACGTTTCTCTGGCAGTGCCTCGCCGACCGTCTCGCGGCCGGAGCGCCGCGCGAATCTTTGCTCTACTTCAGCTTTGAAGATGAACGCCTGGCAGGGCTGCAGGTGGAGGAGCTCTCATGGATCGTAGAGGAGTATTTTCGCCTGCAACCGGGACTCAGGGACGCGCGGAAGGCGACCTTCTTTTTCGACGAGATACAGACCGTCGTCGGATGGGAGACATTCGCACGGCGACTGCTGGACACTGAGAAAATCGAGATGTTCCTGTCCGGCTCCTCGGCGCGTCTGCTAAGCCGGGAAGTGGCCACCAGCATGCGGGGCCGCGCCATGGAAGTGCTGATCCATCCGTTCAGCTTCCGCGAGACGCTGCGGCACACTGGGGCTGAACCCGATGTGCCTTGGGAGCGGCTGCCCAAGGCCGCCCGGTCTGACCTCGATCGCCGCCTGGGCCACTACCTTGCCCAGGGCGGCTTTCCAGAGGCTGTGGACGTTCCAGAGCGGGACCGGGTCGCGCTGCTGCGGAGCTACGTGGACGTTGTCATCCTCCGGGACGTGATCGAGCGGCACTCGGTGTCCAATCCTGTGGCTTTACGCTGGATGCAGCGCCACCTCCTCGCAAACCCGGCGGCGCCATTCAGCGTGCAGAAGTTCTACGACGCGCTTCGGTCCCAGGGCATTGCAGTCGGAAAGGACACGCTGCATGCCTACCTCGGTTATCTGGAAGACGCATTTCTGATTCGAACCGTCGCTTTGTACACCGCGTCGGAACGGCAGCGGATGGTCAACCCCCGCAAGGGGTATCCTGTAGATCCGGGACTCATTCCGATTTATGAGCGCACCGGACGGCCGAACCTGGGACATGCCTTGGAGACTGCTGTGTTGATCGAGCTGGAGCGCCGGGGTTATGAGGTTTCATACGTGCGGACCAAGGACGGCTTCGAGGTGGATTTCTTAGCCGGAGCACCGGGTCAGCCACCGGAGCTGATACAGGTCTGTCTGGACATCTCAGACAAGACGACGAGGGAGCGGGAAGAGCGAGCACTGGCCGGCGCAGCTGCGGAGCTCCCGAAGGCAAGGCCGTTGTTGCTGACTCTCGACTCGATGGCACCACGACCGCCCTTGCAGGCTCCGCTTGAGTGGCGTCCGGCCGCTTCGTGGTTTCTTGACCAATGAGAAGGGGCCGGCAGACAGGTGCTTCCTGGGCAGTTCGGACCTTCAAGAAGTCAAAGGTATCGCGAAGTATTGAAATCGGGGAAGTCGAAAGAACGTCATTGCATTCCGAGGTTATTTTAAATTAGAAGTGTCCCATCCTAATGAGGGGTCTGTTGGTCTGGAGTCGGACCAAGGCAACGCTTTGATTTAGAGATAGAAGAACCGAAAAACAGCCGCCAAAACAGGCTTAGAACCGCATTTTTGGCCTCAAAAAGGGCCTTCTAAGGGCAGAACCGACGGTATCGTCAGGAAAAATCAATTCGAATTGATTGAGTGACTGTTTTTTTACCAGCGTAGCCGCTTCACGACGCTGTCTTCGGAAATGAACACAACGGAACCAAATGAAAAGAAGCAGGAAGAGGCTCCATCCCTTCGGGCCGCTGTAAACGACGGGGTATCTTACGCGGTGATGATGGGTTGCGGGGAGAGCTACCTCGGACCATTCGGCATCTTCCTCCGGGCCAGCACCCTCCAGGTCGGGTTTCTGGCGACCTTGCCCCAACTCTTCGGAGCGCTGATGCAGTGGGTCGGGGCCGTGAACATGGATCGCTTTCGAAGCCGGCGTAAGGTCATCCTCGCAGGGGCCGCAACGCAGGGCGCAACCTTCATCCCCATGGCGCTTCTCCCCTTTCTCTTCGGAAGCGGCAGCCTGCCGGTCCTTTACCTGCTGGCGCTCCTGATCGTCTACCAGGGTGCCTGCGGATCCACCGTCCTGGGGTTGCTGGGGTTGGGGTCGGACCAAGAGAACCAATTGGAATCGCATTGGAAGATCAGAAAATCAGGTTCAAAAGACAGCTTAGAACCGCATTTTTTGCGTCAAAAAGGGCCTTCTACGGAAAGAAACAAGTGGGCGCTATATAACCCGGACGGGCCATGGCACTTGCCGGCACGCGAAGACCTTGGCGTGGTCGATTACGATGCCCTTTTGTCCGAGCATGAGGCTGGAGGTCAGGGCAAAATGGCCAAGCGCTAAGGGGTTGGGATTTCGGAAAACATTGCAGCAATCCAACCAAAGAGTGTCGCTCTTTTTCATCACCACGGATTCATCCGTCCATGTCAGGCTTCAAGCGCCGAGGCAGCAATTCGAATCGCTTGGGTTAGAGACGAAAATCGTGGAAAATTTTGGAGCCAGAGTGAAAGAAATCCTTAACGGCTTCACCGCACCTATTGAAAAGCTCGACACAGAGGCTTTCAAAAACGCCCTTGAAGAGTTTATCACCGACCTGGATCAAGAGGAGGAGAAATAGAGACTTGCCGCCCAGCTCATGCGGAGAAAAAGGGGGACATCCTCTATTCTGTCTTATTTAAATATGCTACCATTTACAACGTCGGCTTTTGCAGGAGGTGAGAAATGCCAACATTGACCATGGAAATACCTGAAAAGGTCTTCACTTCCATGCGGGTCAACCCCGAGGAATTTACCAAAGAGATGCGTCTTACAGCGGCTGTTTCATGGTACGAGCAAGGGAAAATATCCCAGGAAGTCGCAGCAAGGATAGCCGGATTAGATCGTACAGAATTTCTGCTTGCTCTGGCAAGGCTCGGTAAGGATTCTTTTAAGGTAGACTTTGCCGATCTGGACAGGGAACTGGCACGTGGATAAGACCGCGATCGTGAATGCCTCACCTCTGATCTTCCTGAGCAGGGGGCGTCACGCCCACATACTGCGCCATTTTGCCTCTCGCATTCTGGTCCCGGAACCTGTAGCCGAAGAGATAAGACGAAAAGGAATTTATGACGTCACATTCCAGATACTGGAGAGCACTCCTTGGATTGAAAAGGTTGCGGCTCCCCCTTGTCCGGAATCGATACTGGAGTGGGGGCTGGGGCCGGGTGAATCTGCCGTGCTGGCATTGGCTTATGGCTACCCCGAAAGAGAAGCAATCATCGATGATTTGGCGGGACGAAAGTGCGCTGCTTTTCACGGTATTCCTGTTCGTGGCACCTTGGGCCTTGTGCTGGCTGCAAAGCGAAGAGGCTTTATTCCAAAGGCAAGACCTGTGATGGAGATTCTTCTCAGGGAAGGGCTTTATCTATCAAGCGAGGTACTGAACAGAGCGCTAAAGAGGGTCGGGGAGTAGGTTAATACCGCTCTTCGTTGGGAATGCCGGACGACCATTAGAGAATAGAATGACCCCTGTCACCAGGGCCAAGCCCTCCGTTACCACCGGACAAGCAGTTTTCCCGCATCCGGCGATCCCGTGCATTACCCCATCACTGTGGAGATGGAAACCGGTGGCCTGTGGCCTGGGGTCGGACCCAATGCCGTTAACTTAACGAAAAACTCATGCCTCTGCCGTCACCCCGGCGAAGGCCGGGGTCCAGAGAAGCTCAACGAACCTGGATTCCGGCTTCCACCGGAATGACCTCAAGTGTTTCAGATTACATCAAGAAGGCTAATGTTAACGGTTGCGGTCGATGCCTTTCTTGAGGGTCGAATACCCGGGCGAACCCTCTGGGCTGTCTACAATATTAATGGTCGTGAGGATCCGAGGGCGTCTTTGGCGCTGACACGATCGGAATTCAAGCGTGTTGAGACAGCGCTGAATTGCGGTGCTGTGGAGCGCCCCATTCTCCCGTGGCTGTCGGATGATTGCTTGGGCGACGGATATCACTGTCTTGGAATAAGAGACGCCAAGCGGTTTATTGGTTTTCTGTGCAAGGCTTGGCATGAGAACTGGCCTGTCTCACGCTTGGGCAAAGATGTGATGGAAAAGGTTGAGGCAGACAAAGTGTTTGAGCCGAGCTTTCGCGACTTCGCATTGGGTGCAAAATTGATCGCTTGCGCAAAGACCGTCCCTCTTACCAGACCCTGCGTATTGAGATACTTCGGATAGCGGAAATGAGATCGCGATGACCGTTTCATGATGGCTTTGCCGAGGTTGACAGTGCGACTCTAATCGGCCAAGCCCGGAAAGCATGTTTTCCACCAGGAGATTCTCATCATGGTTGAGAAGACTCTAATATCCTCGGTCAGTCCGGGTCTCTACCCCCGTCAAATGCCGAGATACACCGAATCCGAGGCCGAGAAAAAGGTTTATGAAGCCCTGAAATCATCCCTTCCGGAAGGGTGGTACGCCTGGCACTCCCTCAGGTTGCGCACCCGTAAGGAAGGACAATTCACCGAGGCCGATTTCGTGCTCGCTGATCCTGAGCGCCCGGCGCTTTTGATCCTTGAGGTGAAGGGCGGGAAAATCGAACTCATTGACGGACACTGGCATCAGAACGGGAAAGTCCTACAAACCTCGCCTCTTGACCAGGCCCTCAATTTTCTCAACAAATTGGTCAAACGCTTCAAGGAAGAAGATCTTGATAGGCCGACAATCGGCGCGGCCGTTTGCTTCCCCGACACATCCTTCAGCCGCCAGCCGACCCACGACGACCTCTCCGGTCTTGTCATTGGGGGACAGGACCTCCCCTACCTGGACAAGAT
>JAWOJI010000257.1:0-13531 GCA_046481735.1 Desulfatiglandales bacterium
CGCTTCAATAATGACCTTGCCTTTTTCCTGAAGGGCACGCCGGATAAGCCGCGCCATCTGCATTTGGGACGGCCGGCATTCAAAGTTCTCGATCAACCGGGCCAGCGGGCTGCCGCTCCCCAGGATCTTGTCAATGGGGTCTTTCACGGGCATGATGGGAATATAGGTTGGGGCATTGGCCCAGTCAACGAGGAAAACCTGGGATATATTGACGATTCATGCAAAATGCGAAACAATGATTGCCGTCATTGGAAGGCAGGAAATCCATGTCCAGGATATTTGCTTCAGCTCTGTTTCTCTCGGTTCTGCTTCTTTCCGTTCCTTTGCCGGATACCCTTGCCGAATGGTCTGTTTCGGCCATTTCAAAGCAATACGCGCCGTCAGTGGTAAGAATCACCGCCCTGGACGATGCAGGGATGACTGTCGGCTCGGGAAGCGGCTTCTTTCTGAACAACCGGGGTTCCGTGGCCACCAACTACCATGTTCTGGAAAAGGCTTCGAAAGCCGTCGTTCAAAACGCGAGAGGGGAGGAAGGAGAGGTCATGGAAATCACCCACGCCGACCCTTCGGCGGACCTTCTTGTCGCTGAAACTTCTTTTCGAAACACCCTTCCTGTAACGCTTGGAGATTCGAGCAAGATCCTCGTGGGAGAAAGTGTCCTCGTCATGGGAAACTCGCCGGGATGGGAGGGGACCCTCTCCCTGGGTGCAATCACCCACGTGCGAAAGGCGGGCGGCCTTACCCTGCTCCAGGTAAGCGCCCCGATCCTTCCAGGGTGCAGCGGCGCCCCTGTTTTCAACATTTCAGGGGAAGTGATCGGTGTTGCCACAGCCTTCCTGGACACCGCTCATTTTGTGTTGCCCGTGAACTCCCTGCGATCATTGAAAGCCCATCGCTCACCGGTGAACGCCCTGAGAGAAGCATCCGTGAAGATTGAAGCCTCTCTGGTCGACAACTCGCTCGTCGAACTCCTCGTCAAAGAAGAGGCCCGCTCCTCGACCGAAAAAGCTTGGGGCGTGCCCCTCTCTGCCGAGCTTTCTTTATTTACGGTTCATTTCAAGAGCGGCAAGAGCGTTCTTTGCGAACGGGCATGGGCGGAGGGGAGAACCCTTTACCTCGTTGCCGCAGGCAAACCCTTTGCCGTCGGCTACGACCTGGACTTGATCGATGTGAACAAATCTTTTCCCAGATGAAATTTTTCGAACCGACAAAGAGGTGTTCCTTCATCTCTCGCCCAAACCGCTTCACCGTGATAGCCTTTCTGCCCAACCCGGGCCGTTTACAGGAATTGCTTTTTCCGGGAGCGCCCATTTATCTGGAGCACAGCAGCGTGCCGGGACGGGCTCTTGCCTACACCGCAGTTGCCGTAGAACGGGAGGGGCGCCGGGTTGTTCTTCACACCCACAGGACCAACGACGTAGCCCGCTACTTGATTCAGGAAAGACTCGTTGATCGATACGGAGGACCCGACCATTCCAGCTCTTCTTAAAGTGCTCATCGTCTTCGGCCTCGTGCTGAGCCTCAACCGTTTTCGCTTGCAGCTCAGCCTCAGCCTCATCATCGGGGCGCTGGTGCTCGGCTTGTGGATGGGGATGGCGCCTTTTCATTGGCTTGAAGAAGCCTTCCTGAGCATGATCCGCTTTCAGACCGTGAGTCTTGCACTGATCGTGGGTCTCATCCTTGTGCTGAGCAGAATCATGGACGGCGCAGGACAGATGCAGAGGCTCGTGGAGAGCTTCACCCGCCTGACCCGGGACCCCCGAACCATCGGGTCTGTGATGACCGCCATGATCGGGCTCCTTCCCATGCCGGGAGGTGCCCTTTTTTCAGCCCCTCTCGTGGAAACCTCCCTTTCCGGGAAAAAGGTTTCCCCTGAGCAAAAAACCCTACTCAATTACTGGTTCAGGCACGTCTGGGAGTACTGGTGGCCCCTGTACCCCGGCGTTGTTCTCGCCGTTGCACTTCTCAAGGTTGAGACATGGGTGTATATCCTTTTCATGGCCCCCCTCACCCTCATCTCCGTGTTTGCAGGGGTTGTCTTCATCCTTCGCCCCATGGGGAAAATCGAGGTCAACGGCACAGGCAGCTTTTCCTGGGGCGCATTCAGAGGCTTCGTTTGGGAAATGATGCCTATTCTAATCGTCATCGCGCTGATCGCTCTGACAGCCGGTGTGACGGCAACCCTGGGTTTTCTCGGCATTCACGTGAAGGTCTCGGGAGCGGTTTCCATTCTCCCCGCTCTGCTCGCCGCCATCGTCTGGGTCTGCAGAGTGAATCACGTCCCGGGAGCGAAAATTCAATCCGCCTTCATGGATCGAACCATCCTTCCCATGCTGTACCTCGTGCTGGCCATCATGGTTTTTCAGGGAACCCTGACCGAGAGCCAGGCCGTCATGAAAATCCGTGATGAACTGGCCGAGAACAACGTTCCCCTCATCCTGGTTATCGCCTTGATGCCCTTTCTTTCCGGTTTTATTACCGGGATTGCCGTCGGGTTTGTGGGTCTTTCCTTCCCTTTGGTTATTCCCATGTTCCCCACCAGCCCCTTTTTTGACTACATGGCTTGCGCGGCTCTTGCTTTCACCTTCGGCTACATGGGCATGATGCTCTCCCCGGTGCATTTGTGCTTTCTCGTTACCAAGGACTTTTATCGGGCCAGTCTTCTGAAGAGCTACCCCCGCCTGCTCCTGTCCGCCCTCACCGTCATGACCGCCGTGGTCGCCCTCTTCACTCTTGTCCGTGTTTCCTGGTAACGGAGTGCGGGCTCATTGAAAGCATAATTGTGTTGATCCCTGTCCGGCTTTTGGTTTAATAGGGATGTGGCGCAGGCAAGACAGAGAAATGCAACAAGATGTGCCTTGCCAGAACAACAGGGTGTTCCGGATAAAGTTTTGTGGTTCAGATTCGAAAGGGTCAAGCATGGATAAATCCGCTAAACTGATCGTTGACGGAAGGACGTATGAGTTTCCTCTGATTGTGGGGAGTGAAGGGGAAAGAGCGGTCGACATTACGGCCTTGCGCCGCAAAACCGGGCTGATCACCTACGACCCCGGCTATGCGAACACGGGAAGCTGTAAAAGCAGCATCACCTTTATGGACGGGGAAAAAGGGATCCTGCGATACCGAGGATACCCTGTCGAGGAGCTCGCCGAACATTCCACCTTTGTGGAAACCGCCTACCTGCTCATCAACGGGGAGCTTCCCACACGAAAGGAGTTGACCCGCTTTTCCGTGATGCTCAACGACCACTCCCTCGTCCACGAGGACATGCGGGAGTTTTTCGAGAGCTTTCCCCGAAGAGCCCACCCCATGGGCATCCTTTCCTCCATGGTCAATGCCTTGCGCACCTTTTACCCTGAGCTGCCGGAACAGGCCGGCGAAGACGGAACCAATGTGATGTTCACACGGCTCCTTTCCAAGGTTCGGACCATGGCGGCCATGTCTCACAAGATATCAAGAGGGCACAAAGTGGTTTACCCCAGGCCGGATCTTCTCTATGCCGCGAATTTTCTCAACATGATGTTCGACTCCCCGGTGAGGCCCTATCAGCTTGATTCGGATCTCGTGGAGGCCCTGAACGTTTTCTGGATCCTTCATGCGGATCACGAGCAGAACAGCTCCACCGCCGCTGTCCGCCTCGTGGGCAGCTCGAGGGTCAATCTTTTCGCAGCCATCTCAGCCGGCATTTGCGCTCTGTGGGGTCCCTTACACGGCGGGGCCAACCAGGCGGTCATCGAGATGCTCACCGACATCCAGGCCAGCGGAGGGGACCCCGACCCCTTCATCGCAAGAGCCAAGGATAAGAACGATCCTTTTCGGCTCATGGGTTTCGGCCACCGGGTGTACAAGACCTATGATCCCAGGGCGCGCATTATCAAGCGGATTTGCGATAAAGTGCTGGCAAAGCTTCAGCTCCAGGACCCACTCCTCGACATTGCCTTGAAGCTGGAAGCGGTTGCGCTCAAGGACCCCTATTTCGTGGACCACCATCTTTATCCCAATGTGGACTTTTACAGCGGCATTGTGCTGAGAGCATTGGGGATCCCCCTCGACATGTTCACGGTCATGTTTGCCATCGGACGCCTTCCGGGATGGATCAGTCAGTGGAAGGAGAGCATCAGCGATCCCGAGGGGAAACTCCATAGGCCCAGGCAGGTATACATCGGCGAGGGCGAACGCCACTACGTCCGCCTGGATGACAGACGCTGACCGGCCGGGCTGCGGCGCTTAGGTCTTCTCAGGGTGGCCTCGGAAAGGAAACCGGACCATGAATTTGGATATTTTCAAGAACATGGAGGCCGAAGACCTTCGCAAGTACATTGAGTTCCTTCTTTGGCACTACCGCGTGATGGATGCCTTTTGGTTCATTTATGTAAGCGAGAGGATCGGTCAGACAACAGCAGAGCGGGTCAATGAAGACGTGTGGGGTCGAATCGCAGGGATGGCCGCCAAAGATCTGGTTCAACGCTTTGAGATCCCGGAAAAGGGCCTGGTGGGGTTTGTAAAGGCCCTCCGTTACTGGCCATGGTGCATTCATATCGGCTATGAGATTGAGGAGTCGCCTGATGAAGTGATTATCTCCGTCCCTTCCTGCGCCACCCAGGAAGCTCGCCTTAAGCGAAACCTTGGAGAATACGATTGCAGGGAAATGCACCGTCGAGAATTCGATCTTTTCGCCAGGGAGGTGGATCCCAATATCCGCACTCAATGCATCTTTGCTCCCCCCGATCCGCACCCGCCCGATATGTTCTGCAAGTGGCGGTTCCACATAGACGGATAAGGATAGTTGAAATGTCCCCCGCGCCAAGACACTCCGACCTTTGCAGGAAAGAATTCGAAGGTCTTTATGCCTCCTTCAACCGTCGTTGCTACGTTCATCCCGACCCCATTGAATTCCTGTACCGTTTTCACGACCCCCGAGACCGGGAGATTGTCGCCCTGGTCGCGTCCTCTCTGGCTTACGGCAAAGTGGAGCAAATCCTGAAGAGCATAACCGGTGTCCTCCGTCGGATGGGATCATCGCCTTTTCTTTACCTGTCACACTCACCGCTCGAAACCATTCAGGATGATTTTGCTGAATGCAAGCACCGCTTCACACCAGGCGCCGACATTGCCTTGCTCCTGCATTCTGCAGCGGACGTGATCCGGGGGTATGGCTCCCTTCATGCATGCTTCATGGCCGGGTACAGGAACGATGACAAAAACATCCTTCCCGCCCTTTCAGCCTTTGTGGAGAAACTGAGCAGGGGCTGCCGCTGTTCATGGAACGGCTTCTTGCCTTCCCCGGCAAAAGGAAGCGCTTGCAAGAGGCTCAACCTCTTCCTGAGATGGCTGGTACGGGAGGATGACGTGGATCCCGGCGGCTGGTCCGGGATCCCCTCCTCCAAGCTCATTGTTCCGCTCGATACGCACATGCACAGGATCAGCCTCACCTTCGGTTTCACGGAGAGAAAACAGGCCGATTTGCGCACAGCCGTTGAAATCACGGAAGCGTTCAGGGGCTTTTCTCCTGAAGATCCTGTCCGTTACGATTTTGTTTTGACCCGCTTTGGAATCCGCAAGGATATGAATGGGGACTGTCTCACGGCGATCTGCGGTCAATTGGAGAAGGCCGCTTCAAACCAGGCAAACACAGACAAGGTATCGGGATAGAAGCCCCAAAGGGGCCTTATATGAAATCTGCCCTCGCAGGTTTCATGAAGGAGGGTGCGATGAAGCTCTTTATCTCCGGTGGTAGCGGCTTTGTAGGCGCCGCTCTCACCAAGCGGCTCCTAGGGGATGGACACGAAATCACGATTCTCACCCGTTCTCTGGAAAACGTTCGCCCTTTGCCCGAAGGAGCATCCTACCTGCAAGGGGATCCTACAAAAGAGGGGCCTTGGCAAGAAACCGTCGCCGCCCACGATGGGGTAATCAATCTCGCAGGCGCCTCCATTTTCAGGCGCTGGACCGATTCGGCGAAACAGGAAATGCGGGAAAGCCGGCTTCTGACCACACAGAACCTCGTGGAAGCCGTGGCAGCAGGGAAAGAACGGGAGACCCAAATGCTCAGCGCATCCGCAATAGGGTATTACGGGTTCCAAGAGGATCAGGAACTCGATGAGAAAAGCCCGGCGGGCCGAGGGTTTCTTGCCGATCTGGCTCGAGATTGGGAGTCGGCCGCCCTCGCAGCAGAGGCATCAGGGGCGCGGGTTGTCCTCACCCGCTTCGGCGTTGTCCTTGGAGGAGGAGGCGGCGCCTTGAAGAAAATGATTCCCATGTTCAAGTGGTGGCTCGGCAGCCCACTGGGAAGCGGAGAACAGTGGTTTTCCTGGGTCCACCTGCAGGATCTTGCGGAAATTTTCGCTTTCCTGTTGAAGCGGCCTGATATCACCGGACCCGTCAACTGTACGGCGCCAAGCCCCGTCCGCAACGCGGACATGACCAAGATCCTTGGGGAGGTCCTGAAAAAGCCTGCCTTCATGCCCCCGGTGCCCGCTTTTGTCCTCAACGCTATTCTCGGGGACTTCGCTTCCACACTTCTCAAGGGTCAAAAAGTGCTCCCCACGAAGCTCCTGGAACACGGATTTCGTTTTCGTTTCCCTGAGTTGACAGGGGCCATGGAGAACCTTCTTGCTCCTCCAAGCTGAGAGCATCATCGATGGCTCGCAAGGGTGCTACGGTCGAGCAAAGATTGAGCGCGCTTCCCTGTCCGCGGACAAACAACGGCCTCGAAGGGGCCGGCGTTTGTCCGTGCCACTGCACCCCGCGCCTTGCGCCTTGCACCTTCTTCCATCTACCAGTGCGGCTGGTTGCCGACCCTGTGCCCCATGACCTCCAGAGTTTCGCTCACCACCACAAAGGCTTCAGGGTCTTCGTTTCTGACCATCTTCTTGAGCCGTGAAAGCTCCTGGAAGGTGATGACCGTGTACAGAATATGCTGCTCATGCCCTGAGAATCCGCCCTGCCCTTTGATAATGGTCACTCCTCTCTGGATTTCTTCCATAATTCTCTGAGAGATTTCCTTCCATTTGGGTGAAATAATGTAGACCGCCTTCCGCTGGCTTAACCCTGTCACTACCAGGTTGACCATCGAGGAGGTAATATAGAGGTAGACAAGGGTGTAGAGCGCTTTTTCCAGGGAAAAAAGCAGGGCGGACGCCACGAGAATAATGCAGTTGAAAGCAAGGATCGTGGACCCGAGACGAATGGAGAAGATCTTCAGCAGAATCACCGAAAGGATATCGGAGCCCCCGGCAGAACCGAGGGATTTGAGAATGATCCCCGAGCCGACCCCCACGATGATCCCGGCCAGCAGCGCACTCAAAAGTTGATCGTAAACAGGAAGGGGAATATGGATGACCTGAAGGGCGGCGGAGAAAATGAACATCCCTGCGACGCTGTACATGAAAAACCTGGCGCCCACAAACTTCCATCCAAAAGCGAAGTTCGGGATGTTTAAAACAAAGTAAACGCCGCCAAGAGGAAGGGCAGGAGAAAGATAATGAATGACGAGCGCCAGGCCCGTGAAGCCGCCACTCAAGAACTGCCTTGGAATCAAAACGCCATTGATGGCCACTGCGCAAAGCGCGCTTCCCAAGGCTATGAGGCCGAGATTCCAAAAGATCTGTGGCAGAAGGAGAATCAAATCCCTGATCGGTTCAGAGACCCTGCCTTTGATCTTCCGAAGCATCCCGTTCAAACGCCGGGTTTGTCTTTAACAGGCCTGATCTTCGAAGGCTTGTAGGGGATGCGATACATGATGTGAACATCGTCCGTGTTCACATCGTAGATTTCATAGCGCTCCACGCCTCGCCTGTCGAGGGACTTGAATTCTGCCACGCCCTTTTCTCTGACTACCGTGAGAAGTTCGACATCCTCTGGATCATAGAGGAGCTCCTCGTCCTCGAAATCCTCAAAAGGCACGGTGTAGACAACGGCAAAGTAACTCAGGTCATCTTCTGCTTCTCTATCAGGGATGCCGCCGATAAGAGACTGATAAAACAAGCCCGACTCGAGGTTGTCTTCGATGACCCGAGCCTCTCTCCACGCCCTGAGAGAAACAACGTTGTCATGGATTATGTTTTTCATTCACTTCTCCCGCACTTCATTGAAAACCAAGCCTTCACTTCTTGACCCTTCCGCAGATCATTGTATGGCCTAGTATTTGGTGTGTCAAACAGAAAGTGCCGACTGCGAATTCTCTTGACTTGGCCTTCCTTTCCTGCTCTTTTGGATGGAGAATCCTTTTTCCTCGGATTCAGGAGGAAGCCTCATGAATAGGCGGCTTAAAGTGTGCCTCTCCCGCTCCCGGCAGGGTTTTCCTGCCGGGAGCTGAATGGTGAACAAAGCCTTAAGGAGGGTCGCCATGAGTGAGGAAAGAGCAGCAAGTGGCTCTGAGAACACGGAAGTCAGGTGCGATGTTTGCCGGAAAACCTTTCCCACGTCGGAAAAGGGCAAGCAGTGCCCGGAGTGCAAGATAGGCCGACTCTGGCTCATGGAGAAGGCAGTTTCCTAGGCACTTCCGGCTCCGGCCTTTTGCCGCGGAAAACCCGATCTCCTCTCCCGGCAGAGGGACCGGCTGAAGGCTCGCACTCTTGTTGAAGTTCCGCAAGGGATGGAGTGAACCTCTGTTCCGTCTCTTAACAAAGCGCGCTTTGAGCGCTAGGGCATGTATTTACCCTTTCCTTCCCAATTTTTCAGTTTCATAATCCTGTGAAATATCTATAATCGAGCAAGTCACGCCTGTGGATTTGGGGACGCCCGCCCATACAACACATGCATCGCCATACAGCGGTTCTGACAATGCTTCGTGAGAAAGGTGAGCATTAATGACGTTTCTGAATGTTCTTTTTCGAAAACTGACCCACGACCTAGCCATCGATCTGGGAACGTGCAACACCCTCGTCTACCTGAAAGGCAAAGGGATTGTCCTGGACGAGCCCTCTGTGGTGGCTATGGTGAAAGATGAGAAAGGCGAGCAGCGGGTGCTTGCCATAGGAAAAAAGGCGAAGTTGATGCTGGGAAGAGCGCCCGAAAAAATCGAGGTGATTCGCCCCCTCAAGGACGGGGTGATAGCGAATTTCGGGGCCACCCACGAGATGCTGAGGCAGTTTATCAAGAAAGTCTATCGGCGGAGAATGCTGGTTCGTCCGAGAATCATTGTCTCGATTCCTGTTGGAATCACACCGGTGGAAAAAAAGGCCATTTTGGAGTGTGCAAAATCAGCGGGCGCCAGCGAGGTGTTTTTGATAGAGGAGCCGATGGCTGCCGCCATCGGAGCAGGGCTGCCGATTACGGAGCCCACGGGGAACATGGTCGTGGACATTGGTGGAGGGACGACGGAGGTCGCCGTGATTTCACTGGGGGGAGTTGTTTACAGCAAATCGGTCAAGGTGGCCGGTGACAAGATGGATGAGGCGATCGCCCAGTACATCAACAGGAAATACAATTTTTTGATTGGACTTGCGACGGCTGAGATGATCAAAATCAATATCGGAAATGCTTCCTCCCGGGGAGAGGAATTGGGGGTGGTTGCGGTAAAGGGCCGGGATCTCGTGACCGGAGTTCCTAAAATTCTGAACATACGGGCGCAGGAAGTGAGGGAGATGATTTTTGAAGAAGTCAATGCGATCGTGCAGGCCGTGAGGAGCGGTCTCGAGCAGATGCCGCCGGAACTCTCTGCGGACATTCTGGACCGGGGGATCGTGTTAAGCGGAGGAGGGGCCTTGCTCAAAAACCTGGATGTGCTGCTGCAGGAGGAGATGAAGGTTCCCGTCACGGTGGCGGAAAATCCTCTTCTCACTGTGGCGTTAGGCGCCGGAAGGGCTCTGGACAACATGGCCGAACTCAAAGATGTTCTCGTGGTTTGACGTGCATGTGCAAAAAATTCAATCACTCGCTCAATTCTTATATCCTTATGCGTATTTCTAAACTTCTTCCGATTCTTTTTCTCTTTCTGCTGCTGCTTTTGCTGGGAAACACCCCTTCCCTGTCCGCCTTTAGTTTTCAGAATGTGATCGACCAGGCGAGCAAGCTCGCAAAGAAACCCTATGAGGGCCCTCAGGGGCATGTTCCCGACTTCTTGTTGGACATAGATTACGACGAGTGGCGGGACATTCGTTTTAAGGGCGATCAAGCCCTGTGGCTGAAAGACAAGACTTCATTCACCGTCCAGTTCTTTCATCCTGGTCTTTTGTACAATCGCACAGTTACCATCCATACAGTAGATTCTACCGGTGTTCGTCCCGTTTCCTTTTCTCCGGACCTTTTCGACTATGGCGACAGCGAGATCAAGGACCGAATCCCTTTCAACCTTGGATTCGCCGGTTTTCGGCTCCACTATCCGATCAACACATCAAGCTACCGGGACGAGGTCATTGTTTTCTTGGGTGCCAGCTATTTTCGGGCCGTGGCGGCAAACCAGACCTATGGCCTTTCCGCCCGGGGCCTTGCAATCGATACAGGCCTTCCTTCGGGAGAAGAGTTTCCCTCCTTTACCACTTTCTGGCTGGTGAAACCGGAGCCCGACGATCGGAAAATGACCCTTTACGCGCTCTTGGACAGTCCGAGCCTTACAGGCGCCTACCGCTTTTTGGTTCAACCTGGAAAAGACACCATTGTTGATGTAACCAGCCGGCTCTTTATCCGCGAGAGGCCTGAAAAGCTTGGCGTCGCACCTTTGACGAGTATGTTTTATTACGGAGAGAACTCCCACCAACGGCCTCATGAGGATTTCCGGCCCGAGGTCCACGACTCGGACGGATTGCTTATCGCCAATCGCTCTGGTGAATGGGTCTGGCGCCCCCTGCAAAATCTGCGCAATCTTCTTATCACGTCCTTTCAGTCGCCTGACCCCGCGGGCTTCGGTCTTTTGCAAAGGGATGGGGAATTTGATCACTACCAGGATCTTGAAGCGCGCTATGAGACTCGGCCAAGCTTGTGGATCAGCCCTGTGGGCAATTGGGGGGAAGGGAGGGTGGAACTTATTCAGATTCCCACAGACAACGAATTCAACGACAACATCATTGCCTTCTGGGTTCCCGAGCATCTGCCCGAAAAAGGCAAACCTTTTTGGTTTTCTTACCGGATGAGTTGGGGCCGGGCTAGTGCCGGCCGCCCGCCCGGCGGAAGGGTTGTTGCAACGCGGATTGCCGGGGCAAACGATTCCAGGGCAAAAAGGTTCCTGATTGACTTTGCCGGAGAAAAGATTGAATCTTTCCCCGCGGACAAGCCTTTGACCGCCGTAGTCACCGTCGACCCCAGGTTGAGACTGGTGGAGCAGCAGCTTTATAAAAACAGCGTGACCGGAGGATGGAGGCTGGTCTTCCTGGTAATGACCGAGGAACCCGGATCGATTGAAAAAATCCTGCCATCGGCCAAAAGACCGGCCTTGGAAATAAAGGCCTTTCTTAAGCAGGGGGATAGCGCAGTTACTGAAACCTGGAGTTATGCATTCCAACCATGAAAGAAAAGTTTACACCATTTCCTGCAGCGAACAAGGAAGACTGGCTGAAAACCCAACAGCGTATCTTGGTTTATCTTCGCCTTTTAAAGGTACCTCCCCTCGAAGGCCTCGAGATTGCTTTGGAAGCCACGAAGCGGGCAATGAGCGTTGCGGATGCAGGTCAACATCCCTTGAGAAAATCCATGAAAACTTTGCGGGAGGTTCTTCGCGAACATGGAAGCCTCGGAAGAGAAGATTATCTGTTTTCCGATCTTCCGGAGCCGGTCCGCATGTCCCCTCTCACGCTTCCGGCAGAAGAGTTTTGCAAACGATTCTCGTCTCACCCTCCTCTCGTCCGGGGCTTCATGATCCCGGAAAAAAACATTTGATCTCCAATTGAATCTTGATCCCCGGCGCCCACAGGATGGAAGAATCCAAAAATACTGATGAAATACCGTGGATACGGACCGCACGCATACGCAGGGTCTTGCTCCTGGGGTTGATCGCCGTGACTTCCGTCCTGGCAAGCTTTCACATGGCGCATGTTCTGCCCAATCGTGGAACCACTCCCCTTGAATTGATCGTAGTCATTGTCTTCACTGTCCTTTTTGCCTGGATTTCTATCGGCTTCTGGTTGGCCATGGCCGGGCTCTTTGTCCTTGCAAAGCGCTACGATCGATTCTCCCTCAGCCTTGATAATTCAGACGTCCCTCCTTGCGACACGGATGCAAGAACAGCCGTTCTTTTCCCAATAGCCAACGAAGATGTAAGAAGGGTCTTTGCAGGCCTCAGGGCAACTTGCGAGTCCCTGGCCTCCACCGGTCAAACCTCCAGGTTCGATTTCTTTGTCCTGAGCGACACCAGTGATCCCGACAAGTGGGTGGAAGAAGAAGTCTCATGGGCTGAGGCATGCCGTTTGTTGGGTGCTTCGCACCGAATCTTCTATCGAAGAAGACGGGTCAACCTGAAACGAAAGAGCGGCAACATATCGGATTTCTGCAGGCGTTGGGGAAAGAATTATCGCTACATGGTCATCATGGATGCGGACAGCGTAATGAAAGGCGATACTCTCATCCGGATGGTGCAGATGATGGAACAGCACCCGAAGGTGGGAATTCTTCAAACAGCCCCACTCTCTGTCAATCGGGAAACCCTGATCGGCAGAGCCCAGCAGTTTGCCGGCCATGTCTATGGTCCAGTGTTCGCAGCCGGTCTTCACTGTATCCAGCTCGGCGATTCCCATTTCTGGGGTCATAACGCCATCCTCCGGGTGGCCCCCTTCATGGCCCATTGCAGCCTGCCGGAACTCCCCGGCAAGCCTCCTCGAGGAGGATACATTATGAGCCACGACTTTGTGGAAGCGGCTTACATGAGGCGAGCGGGCTGGGAAGTCTGGCTTGCCCATGACCTGGAAGGCAGCTATGAAGAAGTTCCTCCTACGCTTATAGAGGAAATCAAAAGGGACCGTCGCTGGTGTCAGGGGAATCTGCAGCATATTCGGCTGCTTTTCACCAAAGGGCTGCTGCCGGCCCATCGCGCCCTCTTCCTTCACGGCGCCATGTCCTATGGCTCCTCTCTTTTGTGGGTTCTTTTCCTGGCCTTGAGCAGTGCGGAGGCGATCGTTGAGGCTTTCCGCGCACCCGTTTATTTTCCTTCAAGCCGAGTCCTTTTTCCCGAGTGGCCTGTCTGGCACCCTCGTTGGGCTTTTACACTGCTCGCCATGACAGGTATCATTCTTTTCATGCCCAAAGTGCTCAGCGCGCTCCTCCTTCTGCTAAAGAAAAGGAAAGCCGAGTCATTTGGCGGCCCCTTCAGCCTTCTGGCCGGTCTGAGCGCAGAAGTCCTTGTTTCGGCCCTCTTCGCCCCCATTCGCATGTTCTTTCACAGCAAGTTCGTTTTCATGACCCTGCTGGGCCGCCAAATAGGATGGGGACCTCAGCAGAGAAACGACCTTGGCACAGGATGGCGGGAGGCTTTTCACTTTCACCTCTCCGGAGTAATCCTTGCCATACTTTGGGGAATGGTCCTCTTCGCGTACAATCGGTCCTTTTTCTGGTGGATCACGCCTGTTTGGATGCCTCTCGTTCTATCCATCCCTCTGTCGGT
>JAWOJI010000351.1:0-4039 GCA_046481735.1 Desulfatiglandales bacterium
ATCCCATATAGCCGACTAAACAGACAATGTTTTCGAGCATCCAGTCGTCAGGCCTGTAGGAGAGTATCCTGAACTCGGGAGGCAGCTTCCTTCCGGCCTTCCTGATGTAGGTGTTCACCCCGTCGGTAAAGGCCTGCAGATGGTCGAGCAGGTCCTTTTCCATGGTCCAGGACCACATCGACCTGCACGGACTCACAAGGCTCCAGGCCGAAGAAGCCGTCACCGAATTTGTGCGTCGAAGTCACAAAACCGGTTTGAGATGTGTTCTGATTGTTCACGGCCGTGGCCTCAATTCGCCGGACAGCTTCCCTGTTTTGAAGGAAGGATTGCCTGCCTGGCTGGGCCGTGGAAGGACCGGAAAGCGTGTGCTGGCTTTTTCCACGGCACGTCCCTATGACGGAGGCACCGGGGCGACCTATGTGCTTCTCCGGAAGCGATAGCCCAGGCTCCTGAAAAAAGGTCCATCTGCAGCGTTACCCTTGTTCCTCATCGCTGCGACGTACTTTCATGTACGCCTCACTCCTCGAAACGTCGGGTGCCTTGCATCTGGGCCCTTTTCAGAAGCCTGGCAAGGGCGGGTATGAACGAAGCTCATTAATCGGAAAGGCCTTGCTGCGTCTCCAACCTGAGTGCTTCCAATTTCTCCTGGATTTCCTTCGCCTTTTCAATGTAGGTGTCGACCCGCTTATATTTGGGGTCCAGGCTCTGCACCCTTTCCCAGGCTTTGATCGCCTCTCCGAGCTGCTCCTTGCCGTAGTGTTCTATCCCTTTCTTGTAGTGCAGCTCTTTAAAGAGTTCTTCGGATTCCTTCAAGAGGGCATGGCTCTGCCGGCAGTCCTTCCGGTACCTGAGGGATGCGGCGAAATACTCTCTTGCTGCAAGATAATCCTTTGCTTGGAACTTCAACATCCCCAGCTCAAAAGATGCGTCACAAGCGTAGTTCGCAGCCCCCTCGTCGTCAGGATACACGGATAGAACTTTGTTTAACTCGAATAGGGCTTCTTGGTGCCTCCCTTCTCTGAGGAGTTCTGCGCCCAGTTCCCGGTAACCTGCGATCTGGTAGCCCTCTTCCGCCTTGGCCATCTCAGCGGGCATTCTTCTTTCCGTCTGTTCCGCCTCCACCGAGGACCAATCCCAATAGCCTTGAGGGATTTCCTGCTCATTCAGCACCAGCCCCTTCTGACCGGGTGTTTCTCTCATGAGGCCGTCCAGAGAGGGAACCTTGATTTCCTGTCCCACCCTGACGAGGCGAGCATCCTGGACCTGATTGAACGTCGCGATGAGGTGAAACTTCTCAGGATCGCCATAATACATAGCAGCGATCTTTGAAAGGCTCTCACCCGGCTGGATTGTGTGGACAACGTATTTCTGGTGGGCCGGCAGCCGTTTTTTTGACGCGAGCGTCTCCAAAGCTCCCGCATGGTCCGGGTTGAGTCTCAGGGTTGCCAGAAAAAGCCGGCGTGCTTCTGAGAATCTTCCCTCCTGTTGAAGTTTTTGACCCAGGAGGTACCGCTCTTCAGCCAGGGCCTTGAGCCTGTCTTTCGCTCGGCCACGTCCCTCAAGGGCTGTTCTGTTTTCAGGGTTCAGGGTCAAAGCAATTTCATGCTCCCTGAGGGCTTCGACCCATTCATCTCGGCTCTCGTATTCTTCGGCTTTTTGGAGTGAGCTTCTGAGAAATGCTTCCGGAGAGCTTTCTTCATGACGATCCGCGGGAACATGGGCGCAACCCATCCAGCTTACCAGGAAAAGGAATGTTATGATGAGGGCAAATCGGCAATTCATCATAACTACCTCAGCGACAGATCAAAGAATGTATTCAGACTGTTGATAAAGCCCTCCATCTCTCTTGTCACGATTTGATCCCTTCGTAGAGCCATGGGATCGGAAAAAAACGGGTTCCCTCCACGCCTTACAGAAAAGGCCATCGTGTATCCTGCTTCCTTGGAAAGGCTCAAGATCCGGTGGTTGTATTTGCCGTAGGGATAGGCAAAATAGACCGTGTTCTGATCCAGCTTCTTGTCGATCACTTGCTTGGATTGGGCGAGTTCTTTTGTGATTCTGTCCATGTATTGATTTTCGTCTTCCCCTTCCATTTTCTTCGTGAGGTCACAGTGGCTGAGGGAATGAGAGCCCACCTCGAAGCCGTCCGCCCTCATCTCCTTGAGCTGAGCCCAGGTCAGGGCGTCCGAGGATGCCCCGATGAAGTCGGTGTAAATGAAAAGCCCGGCTGTAAAGCCATGCTTCTTGAGGATGGGATAGGCTATGTCATAGGCGGACCTGTACCCGTCATCCAGGTTGATTGCCACAGCCTTCTTGGGAAGCTTGCGCCGGTAGGAAAGAAATTCCTCCAGTTCCATCATGGAGATGACGCGGTACCCGTTTTCCTTGAGGTAGCGCATCTGCGCTTCAAAAAGAGATGTGTTTATGCACAGGGCCGATTCGCAGCGCTCGGCGAGGCGGTGATAACAGAGTATGGGCACCGTCTGATAACCCTCTGCAGTAAGACCTCCTCTGTGTTCCTCTGTGAGCGGGATGACAATAAAGTTGCCTGCCTCAAATAGGGCTCCCTCATTTTCGTCTTCGATGACCCAGGCCTTTCTCCTGTCTTTCAAAAACTTCTGTGCCAGGCTTTCGGTCGTTTCATGTCCCTGCAACCTGTAAACCACGAAGTTCTTGGACTGAAATCCAAGCGGTTCCCCGTCATAGGGGTCTTCCGTTGTCTGAAATAAGCCGGAAAAGCTCGCACAGGCTGCCAGTGAAAGACTGCACCCCAGCAGAAACAAAAGTCGCAGGCTATTCTTGAATAGCCCTGCACCGACCCGCTTCATGAGTATTCTCCCCTGAGCACATGACGCAATAGACCGTGATTTCCTGTTTCCTCCCTTTGACCGGCGCCATGCCCCTCTCCTCAACATTCAGGCCGGCTTTGTCCCCAATTGCATCATAGGTTCTTTTCGTGATGAGGATTTCTCCCCCTTTGGCAAGGGATGTCAACCTGGCAGCGACATTCACATGGTCTCCAATCACCGTATACTCCATCCTTCTGGACGAACCCAGGTTCCCTGCCACCACCTCCCCTGAATTGATGCCGATCCCCACCCCGAGTTTAAAGTGATTCTTCCCCTTTTCTTCGTTCAGTGCGGCAATGCTCTTTTGGATCTCCAAAGCAGCCATCACTGCGGCTTCGGCGTGGTTCAGCTGTGCCAGGGGCGCTCCAAAAACAGCCATTGCTTCATCACCGGCAAATTTATTTAGATGGCCTCCATGCTTGATCACCGCATCGGTCACCCGGGTCAGGTAGTCGTTCAGAAGATGTAACACCGCCTCGGGATCCTTGTTTTCGGAAATCGTCGTGAACCCTCTGATGTCTGCGAAGAGCACGCTGGCTTCCACCGTGGACCCCTTCATCCAGTCGTCGTTTGGATTCGCAAGGATCATGTTTACGATCTCGGGCGTCACATAGCGGCCAAAGGAGTCCTTGATCTTTTCATTCACTTCGAGGTCTTCAGCCATTCGGTTGAACGCGTATGCGAGGTCCCCCAGTTCATCGTTGCGGCTGGTCCTGACGCGGTAATCGAATCGTCCCATGCCAAGCGCCTTTGCGGACTCTCGAAGCTGCCTTATAGGCACTGAAAAATACATGCTCAGCCCAAGGCTCAGGAGGATGCCGAGAGCGGTCATGATCAGGGTCAACAGGAGAATGAAGATTTTTGCCTCCCCGAGGTTTTCCGCGATTTTCTTCTGGGAAATTGCCAGGTGAACCCCGCCAACCCTCAGTTTTTGGAAAACCACGGGCATTTCGAAATAAAGAAGTTCCTCTTCCCCGTAGCGGATCAGGCTCACGTTCACGTCTTTTCCGGCCTCGATCAACTCCATTTTTTCCGGAAGGGTGTAAGGTCTTCCCACCATATCCATGAGGCTGTGGGCTTTGACGATGTTCTTATGATCCGTGATCAGCGCGAATATGACCTGATCATTTTCCGCAATGTTTGAAACCAGTTGAAACAGAGCAAGGTCCTCGTCACTCAGGATCTTGTCA
>JAWOJI010000381.1:0-5488 GCA_046481735.1 Desulfatiglandales bacterium
GATGAGTCGTCGCCACAAGATCTCCAGAGTTATGGGGTCGAACTTCCGAGCCATACATTTCTCCCAAAACGGTGCCACGGTCAACCCCAGGTTGTCCGTGTCCTGTCCTTGTCACTCACGGACAAACACAGTTTGTCCGTGCCACCTTTCTATACATCAACTCTTTCCGTGCGCCTTGTGCGGTGCGCCTCGAGCCGTCTTCAGCACCACCCACAGGAATCCGTAATCATCCACGGTGACGGAGGCATCTTCCCCTACGACCACGGTGGACTCCTTCTCTTCGATAATGGCAGGGCCCCTGAAGGCGGCTTTGGGAAACAGCTTGTACCGGTCATACACCGTGTGGGGAATGAACTCCTTTGCGATCCCCGAATAGGCCGGCCGCTTCCCCTTGACGGCATCCTTGAGGGACCTTCCCTTGGTTTCCATCTTTGAAAAATGAAAGAGCCTCTCCGGCAGGGCGGCCCGCACCTTGAAGTTGATGAACTCAACCGCAGATTCAGGATAGGTTCTTCCGTAAAGCTTTTCGTAGACCTGGTCGAAACGACGCCGGACCTCATCCTTTCCGACTTTGGTGAAGTTTCTTTCCGGAAGGGGCACGCTGGTTTCGGCGCCCTGCCCCACGAAGCGCATGTCCAGAGATCTTTCGAAACGGACGGCCTCGTTCTTTCCCGACTTCTTTAAATTCTTTGCGCCCTGCACCTCCAGATCCTTGAAAATCTTTTCGATCTCCCTGAAATCCGCCTCGGCGAGGGAAACCTTGTGGCTTCTCACCAGGTCGAACGCTCTGGGCGCCGTGAAAAAGCCGAGCGCCGAACCCACCCCCGCATTCGGAGGAACGATCAGCCGAGGAGCGCCCAGCTTTTTTGCAAGACCACAGGCATGCACCGGACCCGCCCCGCCAAAGGCGGTGACCGTCACGATTTTCGGGTTGCCCCCCTTTTCGGCAATGTGGGTCTTGGCGGCTGCAGCCATGGTCTCATTGATGAGATCGTGGATGCCCCACACAGCCTGAATGAAGCTGACTCCCAGGGGTTTGGCGATCTTTTCCTCCACCCCTCGCCTCGCGGCCTCCCTGTCAAGGCGCATCTCTCCGCCAAGAAAGTAGTTTTCGTCGAGGTAACCCAGGAGCAGATCCGCGTCGGTCACGCAGGGATCCTGTCCTCCTCTCCCGTAGCAGATCGGTCCGGGGTCCGCGCTGGAACTCTCGGGACCGACCTGAAGAGTTCCCAGCCTGCTCACCTTGGCGATGCTCCCTCCGCCGGCGCCGATCTCCATCAAATCCACCACAGGGACCTGTATGGTGAGACCGCTTCCTTTCATGAAGCGTTGCACGCGCCCCACTTCAAAGGTCGGCACCACGCCTGCGACCCCTCGCTGGATCAGGCAGGACTTGGCGGTGGTGCCCCCCATGTCAAAGCAGAACATGTCGGGGAGGTTGAACATCTTGCCGTAGTACTGGCCGGCGATCACCGCGGCTGTGGGTCCTGATTCGATGATTCTCACCGGGAAACGGGCTGCAGTGTCCACGGAAGTGATCCCGCCGCTGGAGAGCATGATGAACAGTTTGCCCTTGCACCCGATGGATTCCAGTCTTCCCGACAGCCTGGACAGGTAGCTTTCCGTCAAAGGCTTCACATAAGCGTTGGTGACGGTCGTGCTGGTCCGCTCATATTCCCGGATCTGGGGCAGAACATGGTAGGAAATGGACACGGAGACCTGGGGCGCCTCCTTTTGTATGATCTCCTCGATGATCAACTCATGGTCCGGATTTTCGAAGGAGTTGATGAGGCAGACCGCGATGGATTCGATCCCCTGGTCCGCCAAGGTGCGGACGACGGCCGCGGCTTCGTCCGGATCCAGCGCTTTCAGGACCGTGCCGTCGCTCCGGATCCTCTCGTCCACTTCAGCACGAAACCGTCTGGGCACCAGGGGCTTCGGGTATTCCGAGAAGATGTCATAGGGGGCGTAGCGGATCTCCCGGCCCAGTTCGAGAACGTCTCTGAAGCCCTTGGTGGTGATCAGTCCGGTCTTGGCGCCCTTTCGCTCGATGATGGCGTTAATCACCAGGGTCGTCCCGTGAATCACCTCATCCAGCTTCTCCACGAACCCCGGAACCCTGTCCGCCAGTTCCCTAACGCCCTGCTCCACGGCATCCGACGGATCTTTGGGTGTTGTTAGGCACTTGTTGATGGTGACTTCGCCTGTCCGGTCATTGAGCAAGACGAAGTCCGTAAAGGTTCCCCCGATGTCGCAACCGAGGCGATAGTGCCGCTGAGTCATAGTCCGCTCCAAAACGAATTGTATCCGAAATCAGCCCCTGTTGGATCCATCCGTCAGGAGCACCCGATTACTTACTCCCTGTGGTGTTCCCCTCTCATTCACGGACAAGACAAGCTTGTCCTTGCCACCATTCCTTCCACAAAGGTGCCACGGTCAACCGCAGGTTGTCCGTGCCCTTTCTCCGCCATTCACGGACAAGACAAGCTTGTCCGTGCCGCCTTTCCTCATTGTTTTTCCTTGAGCGCCTTCAAAATTCTCTCCGGGGTCATGGGCAGTTTCTTGAGGCGGATCCCCACCGCGTCATAGATCGCATTGGCGATGGCCGGCGCCGTCGGCACGAGTCCCGGCTCGCCGATCCCCTTTGCCCCGTATGGGCCGGCTTCATCTATGCTCTCGATGATCACGGGCTCCACGGGAATCTCGTCTTTGGCGGTCAGGAGTTTGTAGTCCCTGAAGTTCGGATTCATCACCTCCCCCTTTTCGAGGATCAGGCGCTCGGTCAGCGCATACCCTACACCCTGGGCCGCTGCCCCGTAAATCTGTCCCTCCAGAAGCATCGGGTTGATGGCCCGCCCCACATCATGGGCCGCCACGTACTTGAGGATCTTCACCTTTCCGGTTTGACGGTCCACTTCCACTTCCACGCCGTGGGCCCCATAAGCATAAGCCTTGGAAAGGTTCCCTTTGAACTCCCTGTCCAGGTTCTCGTTGTCCGGGTCATAGAAACACTCGGCCATAATCATGGTGCCGTTCTTCTCGTAGTGGGCGCCCCTCAAGATCTTGCCCAGAGCGATTTTTTTCTCCGGTTCCTTGACCGAGTAGACCATTCGTTCCCTGATCACGAGGTTGTTTGGGTCCTCATCCAGTTTCATCTCGTGCCTGGTCCCGTCTTTGTCCTTCCATCGGTCCACAAATCCTGCGGCAAGACGGAGAATTTTTTCTTTCACCTGCCTCGCCGCCATGACCGCCGAATTCCCCGCCACAAAGGTCGTTCGGCTCGCATGGACGCCCACATCCCAGGGGCAAACATCCGTGTCCCGGTCGATAATGTTCACATCCTCGGGAAGCACTCCCATCTCCTCGGCCACAAGCTGGGCGATGATCGTGTCCGAGCCCTGACCGATATCCGTGGCCCCGGTGAACACATCCACGCTCCCGAAGTCGTCCACCTTCACAATCGTTCCGCACCCGTCCGATTTATACACCCTGGCGCCGCCGCCCACGTGAATGAGGGAGGCAATCCCGATGCCCCGGCCCGGCTTTTTCTCGCCTTTTTTCTTGTTCTCCCAGTCCAGCCTCCGGCCCACCTCCTCGATGCACTCCTTGAGGGCGCAACTCGTCACCTTGAACCGCTGGGGGGTCACTTCCCCGGGTTCATTGGCATTCTTGAGGCGGAGTTCCAGGGGATCAACCCCCGAGGCTTCTGCAAGCTGATCCATGTTGGACTCGATCGCAAAGGTGGCCTGAGGATTTCCATAGCCGCGCATGGCCTGCGACCATGTGTTGTTCGTGTACACGCACTTTGCCTCGTAGCGAACGTTAGGGACCTTGTAGAGCGATGAGATGGGCATCATCATCACCGAGGGCGTCGTGGCGCCCCAGGAAGTGTACGCCCCGTTGTCAAGGATCATGGAGATATCCCTGAAGGTGAGCTTACCCTCTTTGTCGCACCCCTGAGCAATCTTCATGATCGCAGGCTGTCTCGTCGATGTGTAGCGGAACTCCTCCTCCCTGGTTTTGACGATTTTCACCGGCTTTCGCGTCACGTAGGCAAGCAGAATGGCGATGTATTCAAATCCGTACGTGTCCAGCTTGCTCCCGAAACCCCCGCCGATAGTAGGCTTGATGATGCGCACCTTGCTGTCCGGAAGGCCCATGACTTTGAGGGCGTCCTTGAAATCACGGTGAGCCAGGCTGGGAATCTGCGTGTTCCTGTGGACCGTGAGGTTGTTCCTGAGATCGAAATCTGCAATGATCCCTTCGGTCCCGAGACAACAATGGGTAACCCAGGTCACCTCGAATGTATCCTCAGCCACATACGCCGAACCCTTTCTCGCCTCTTCCACGTCTCCGGCCACGAGTTTCCATGGGAGTTTCAGGACATTGTTCTTGTTCTCCTCATGAACAAGAGGCGCATCCTGTTTCATGGCCTCCAGAGGGTCGAACACTCCGGGAAGCGCCTCGTACTCGACCGTGATGAGATTGAGGGCTTCATCGGCGATGTCAGGAGCAATGGCCGCCACAGCCGCCACCTCGTCGCGGTAGGAGCGCACCTTCCCGGACTTCAGAACCGGCTGATCCTTCATAAACCCGTATCGAATCGCCGGCACGTCTTCCGCCGTGATGACCGCGCGCACGCCCAGGAGCTTCCTGGCCCTGGAGGTATCAATCCGCACGATCCTGGCGTGGGGGTACTTGCTTCGCAAAATCCTTCCGTAAAGCATGCCCGGCACCTTCAGGTCCTGGATGTAGGTCGCCCGCCCGGTCACTTTGTCGATCGCGTCCCGTTTCGGGATTCGCTTTCCCACGCTGCTGAAATTCTCCATCGTGATCTCCCCAATGCTTGTTCGCGACATGTTGGTGACGTGTCTCAAAAGTTCTGCGCCAACCTGTGGCAAATTGAAATCTTACAATAATTTCCCTATTCGACCCTCGTCCCGGCGGCGCTCAAATTCGAAGCACGAAATCCGAAACAAATCGGCGTCACATCCGTTCCCCTTTCTTGGGCCTGACTTCACCCTTGCTGGTAATCGCGTATCCCGCTGCCTTCACCGCCTCGACAATCTGGGTGTACCCGGTGCAGCGGCACATGTTGCCTGCCAGGGCGTGACGGATCTCATCCTCCGTTGGGTTCGGCGTCTCATCCAAAAGGGCTTTTGCGGAAAGAACCATGCCGGGAGTGCAGTACCCGCATTGAACCGCCCCCAATTCCATGAAGGCGGTCTGAAGGGGATGGAGTTCGCCGCTTGGTTTGGCCAGGCCTTCAATGGTGAGCACTGCGGCGCCGTTGATCTCCATGGCCGGGAAGAGGCAGGCATTCACCGCCTTGCCGTTGACCAGCACGGTGCAGGCGCCGCACTCGCCACTTTCACACCCTGACTTGCTCCCCGTCAATTCCAACTCCTCTCTGAGGAGATGAAGAAGGGTCCAGTAGGTTTCAACCTCCATTGCCATCTCATTGCCGTTGAGCACAAAAGAAATCGCC
>JAWOJI010000488.1:0-16927 GCA_046481735.1 Desulfatiglandales bacterium
GTGGATGACGACCCGGATCTCGTGGAAACCGTGGCCATGATGCTCGAGAGCAAGGGATGCGAGGTGGGCATGGCCTACGACGGGATCGAAGGCGAAGAATCCATCAAACAGCGCCGCCCGGACCTCGTGATTCTGGACATCATGATGCCCCGAAAGGACGGGTACGTGCTTTGCAGTGAACTCAAGGCAAACCCGGAAACCCGGGACATCCCGGTCATCCTTCTCACCGCTGTGGGAGAAGCTGTGCCAAGCACCCGCTATTCCCATGCCGACGGCATGGCCACAGAGGCCGACGAATACATTCCGAAGCCCATTGACACAGAGAGCCTCTGGGAGGCGGTCACCAATCTTCTCTGAGAGGAGCCAGCGAGCCCATGACGGCCCCGGAAAGACTGGGCGGGTTCAAGATCCTCAAAGAGGTGACGAGGATCTCCATGGTTTTGCCGGAAGACTCGGGCTTCTCCCCACTTTTGGTCTGCCGGGCCGTCGCAGAGAAGAAAATCAACCTCCCCTACTTCACGTCCGTATATGACGGTGAAGGATGGGGACTGAATTTAATCGTCGAGGCCCGCGACGAAGACGGAATCTGCCGGGTTCTGGAAGAAAAATTCGGAAAAATTTTTGTTTTCACGCCGAAGAGCGCCGTCCTTTCCATTTTCCCTCACAAAAAAAACCCGGAAATCACGGGCAAGCTTTGCGAAGTTTTTGACCGCGAAGGCCTGGAGCCGGATGCGATGGCCACCTCGCCTTCCACCATTTCCGTCGTGATCCGCGAGGGAATCCTTGCCAAAGCGAGTGAAGCCCTTTTCGAACCCTTCACCTTCAGCGCCTACCGCACACCAACGGATTGGAAGCTGGCACAAAATGGGAAGGAACAACTCTACAAGGAGGTTGTCGCGTCCTATCAGGAACAACGCCCCAAGGTGTACGGGCTGGAGTATTACGAAGGCCAGGATTTCATTGAAATCCGTGCCGACAGGAAAATCCTTGGTTCTGTGGGCGCCTCCTTCAGGGGATTTGCCCGTTCCGGCCTGAGCCTGGTTTTCTTCACCACGAGTCCAACCGGGAAGGACGGCAAAGGTGTTCTCGCTTTCTGCCTCCCAATGTCTCAAAGCCGGGCTTACGGCCGCGTGGTTCAACAGATCGCACCGGCGGTCGATATCAAAGGGGTTTCATCCGTGGCCATCTTTTCCATGAATGGCCCCCATTTCGGAGACCGTCACGGCATTGCGAGAGAGCTTTTGACAGCCTTGCAAGACCGCGGGATTCACCACCTGGCCTTGAGCTGCACCATCGCCTCCATATCCGGGGTGGTCCCTTCCCAGCACATGTCATCCGCAATGCAGGCCATCCAGGAGCGCTTTGAGGTTCCTTCCATTACAAGAAGAGAATAGAGTTCTTTTCCAGTGAGGCCCGAAATGAAGCAAACACGGAACAAAGATGCGTGCTTCTTTGACAGGGAACGTGAAACCATGCCCTGGGAAAAAAAGAGGGAGAGCCTCAACAGGCGTTTTTTGGAAATTTTTCAAAGAGCCTATCAGCGGTCAAAGACCTACGAAAAACGTTTTCGCAACGCGGGTATCGAGGTTCGGGACATACGAAGCCTCGAGGACGTTGAAAAGATCCCGCTTTTCAGCACCAGGGATCTTGTGGAATGGCAAAGGCAACACTGGCCTTTCGGGGGGATCGAAACTCTCGACCCAAAGGAGTTTCACAGGATCTATATCAACGCGGGACTTGTTTTCCAGCCCGGCGCAAGCTGGGAATTCGAAGATACTTCCTGGGCCGAAGCCCTTTGCGCCGCGGGTTTCAGAGGGGGCGACCGGATCATCAACACCTTCAGCTATCACCTGTGGCCGTTTGCATTTATCCTGGACGAGAGCGCGAGGCGCATCGGCGCCACCGTGATTCCTACGGGGGCGGGAAACACCATGATGCAAGTCAGGATCATGCAGATGCTGGAGATAAACGGTTTCATGGGCACCCCCGCTTTTCTCATGACCCTTATGCAGCGGGCTGAAGCCATGGGTATGAATCTGGAAAGAGACCTCTGCCTCGATGCGGCCCTGGTGAGCGCTGAGATGCTTCCTGAATCCCTGCGAGGGCGGCTGGAGAAAAAGCTCTCAATGACCATCCGCCAGGCCTACGGCACCGTTCTTTTGGGTTGCATAGGCTACGAGTGCGGGGAAATGACAGGATTGCATGTGCCTCACAACATGCTGGTGGAAGTGATTGACCCCCAGACGGGAAAACGGGTGCCCGAGGGTGCAGCAGGCGAAATTGTGGCCACCAATTTCAACCCTTCCTATCCTATGATCCGGATGGCTACCGGGGACCTCTCGATCCTGACGATGGAAGCGTGCCCTTGCGGACGAACAGGACCTAAACTCAGAAGAATCATCGGCAGAATCGACCAGGCCGTGAAGATCCGGGGAACCTTTGTTCATCCCTGGCAGGCAGACGAGGTGATGTCACGATTTCCCGAGGTCTATAAGTACCAGGTAGTGGTCACCCGGGAGGATCACAGCGACGTCATGACCTTTTTTGTGGAGTTGAAGGAAGAACCCGGCCGGGAGTCTGTCCTGAAAGGCCGGATGGAGCGGGACATCAAAGACCTTTTAACCGTCAAGGGGGTGGTGCGGATCGTCCCCAAAGGCAGCATTGCCGATCATCATCAGAAGATAGAGGACAGAAGAAGGTGGGACTAGCAGGAAGCGAGGTTGTCAGTGGTTCAGTGTTCAGCGTTCAGGAGGGACGCAGATCTTATCGTTTTTCGCCTGAACGCTGAACGCTGAACAAGTTGTGGGACCATTCATGGAAAAGATAGCGATCGGCGGAATCATGCAGAGTGACGGCCGGGCCCTGGTCAAGATCCTTTCCGTCCCTGACCATGCGAGCGTGGCAGGAACAGTCCTGGGGGCCACGGCCGAAAAGGGCATCAACATCGAACTCCTGGTGGAAAGTTTTGACATGGACGATTATGCCAATTTTGCCCTGGTCATCGATCAAAAGGACCTGGACCAGGCCCTGGAAGTTTTGGAAGGTATACGGCCCACCATCGACGCAAAAGTGGTTTCCTACACACCGGACGTGGCCGTACTCACCGTGTTCGGCCACCACTTGCGCGAAAAACCGCACGTTCACGGTCTCATGTTTTCCTCCATGGCCTCCGTAGGGATCAGCCCCTTGGCCATCAGCACATCCATTTCAAGCGTATCCTGCGTGGTATCCGGCCAGGACTTGGCAGAAGCGGTGCAGGCGCTATCCAGGGCTTTTGCCGTGCCCTTTCAGGTCAAAGAACGTCCCAAAGAATACTGAATAGTTAAAACATAGCTACAATGTGAATAATTTGGTTGCTATTCCTGGATCGATCGGATATACAGGGCCGGGAACGAAAGGCCCCGCCCTCGCAGGAGTTTGCGTTCAGAGAAGGGGAAAATTGTTTGGAGCAGCGAATAAGCCGGGTTCCGCCGGCCGTCACCAATTTGAACAAGGAGGAAGAAACATGGATTTTCAATTGAGCGAAGACATGCAAATGTTGCGGGATACGGTTCGCGATTTTGCAGCGGAAAAGATCGCCCCTTTTGCGGATCAGTGGGATGAGGAGCACTATTTTCCCTATAAGGAAGCGATGCTGCCTATGGGGGAATTGGGATTTTTCGGCACCGTGGTCCCCGAAGAATATGGGGGGAACATGATGGGCTGGCTTGCGGCCATTATCCTCACCGAGGAAATCGCCCGGGCCTCCAGTTCCATGCGGGTGGAGATCAACATGCAGGCCCTGGGTTGTGCTTTCACGATTTGCCGGTACGGGAGCGAGGAGCTAAAAAAGAAGTATGTTGAAAAACTGGTCACCGCCGAATATGTAGGCGGTTTCGCGATCACGGAACCCAATGCGGGATCCGACGTGATGGCCTTGAAGTCCACGGCGGAAGACAAGGGGGATCATTGGCTCCTGAACGGTTATAAAACCTGGATATCCAACGCCTCGGTCGCCGACGTCCTGATCTATTATGCCTACACGGATCGCGCTGCGAGAGGAAAGGGTCTGAGCGCCTTTGTGATTGAGCCCAAAAATTTCAAGGGCATCACCACCACGGACCTTCCCAAGATCGGCACACGCTCTTGCCCCACCGGCGAAGTCATCGTGGAGGACTGCAAACTCCCGAAAGAGAATATCCTGGGTAAACCCGGGGACGGCGCCAAGATCGTTTTCGGTTCACTCAACCAGACTCGCCTTTCCGCGGCGGCCGGAGGGATCGGCGTAGCCCAGGCCTGCCTGGACGCGGCGACGGCTTACTGCAAAGAACGGGAGCAATTCGGTCAACCCATCGGCCAATTCCAGATGAACCAGGACATGATCGCCCAGATCACCTGCGAGATTGAAGCGGCACGCCTGTTGGTCTACAAAGCTGCCTGGCAAAAAGATCAAGGGAACCTCAACAATACTCTCGAGGTGGCGCAGGCCAAATACCTTGCCGGCGAGGTGGCCGTAAAAGCGTCTCATGTAGCCATGAAAATCCTTGGCGCCTACGGCTATTCCACCGAGTATCCTGTTGCAAGACTCTACCGAGATGCACCGGCTTATCAGATTGTCGAGGGTTCCACCAATATTTGCAAGTGGATCACGGCTCTGGACCAACTCGACATCCGGAAGGCGAATAAGTAGAAAAAACCCGGCAAAGCACGGCACAGGCGGCTTTAAGAGCCGCCTGTGCGTGTCTTTTGCGTTTCCAAAAGGAGGAAAGAATGAGACCTTATTTTGAAAAGATGACCCCTTTGGGCAAGGCCTTGACCGACAGCCAGAAGGCCTCGGCCAAGAGCAATGTCGCCGATATCATGGCCGTGGGAGAAGAAGTGGCCAAGGCCGTCGAGGCCGTAAAGAACGCAGGGATCCCGGCTGCAACCATCAAGAAAAGGGGGCAGACCACGGTGTGGGAGCGGCTGGAACACCTGATCGACCCTGGCACATGGTGCCCTCTGCACACCCTGTACAACCCCCAGTTCAATGAAGAAGGCACCACGGGCGTCATTGACGGGCTGGCCACAATCAACGGCAAGTGGTGCGTTGTGATCGGCTTTGACAACAAAGTCATGGCCGGCGCCTGGATCGCCGGTCAGGCCGACAATCAGCTAAGGGTCACGGACCTTGCAAAGAGACTGCACGTCCCGCTGGTCTGGCTCGTCAACTGTAGCGGCGTGAAACTCACAGAGCAGGAGGAAGTGTACGCCAACCGGCGGGGAAACGGGACCACCTTTTTCCGTCATGCGGAGCTTGAGAAGCTGGGGGTTCCGGTGCTGGCAGGCATTTACGGAACCAACCCCGCCGGCGGCGGTTACCAGGGCATCAGCCCCACCATTCTGATAGCACACAAGGACGCCAATATTGCCGTGGGAGGAGGAGGGATCGTGAGCGGCATGGCCCCCAAAGGCGGTTTCGATGAAGCCGGTGCGGAACAACTCATTGAGGCCACCAGGCACTTCAAAGAGGTCCCGCCGGGCAGCGTCGGCATTCATTATAAAGAAACAGGCTTTTTCAAGGAAGTGTATGACTCGGAGTTCGAAGTCATTGACGCCCTGAAGAAGTACGTGGACATGTGCCCATCCTATGATCCTCACTTCTTCCGCGTTGACGAACCCAAAGAACCCCGCTTTTCCGGGGAGGATCTCGATTACCTGGTCGCTTTCAACCAGAAGCGGGGTTACAACTTCATGGAAGTCCTGGCGCGCATCTTCGACAACAGCGAGCACATGGAATTCCGGCCCGGATACGGTCCCGAAGTTTACACGGGTCTTGCCAAAATCAACGGCCTCCTTGTGGGGTTTATCGGGAATATCCAAGGCTTTCTCGGTCAAAACTACCCCGAGTATGCGCCCTACCCTGCCATTGGAGGAAAACTTTACCGCCAGGGGCTGATCAAGATGAATGAGTATGTCACCCTTTGCGGCCGTGACCGGGTTCCCATCGTCTGGTTCCAGGACACCTCGGGCATTGATGTAGGCGACATCGCGGAAAAGGCGGAGCTTCTGGGGCTGGGGCAATCCCTGATCTACTCCATTGAACAGACGGACGTGCCTCAGATGTGCATTGTGCTCAGGAAAGGCACGGCAGCGGCCCATTACATCATGGGCGGCCCCACGGCCAACAACCACAACGCTTTCACCCTCGGAACCCCGACCACGGAAATCTACGTCATGCACGGCGAAACAGCGTCGGCAGCTTCTTTCGCCAGGCGACTGGTCAAAGAAAAGGATGCGGGAAAACCGCTCCAGCCCATCATCGACAAAATGAATGAACTGGCTCAGGAATACTACCGGAAATCCAGGCCCATCTACTGCGCGAACAGGGGCTTTGTGGACGAAATCGTTTCCTTTCGGGATATGAGAAAGTACATTGCCGCATTTGCGGGCTGTGCTTATCAGAATCCGACCTCGATCTGCCCCCACCACCACATGATGCTTCCAAGAATTATCAAGGGATAGGCTCGAAAAAGCTCTTCTCATCGCTACGCCGGCCTCCCCCCAGGAAAAAGCGGGAGGCCGGCGTGATCTTTCTTAAAAGACAATTCTGCTCACGAAACCTTTCATGCTAGCCGAGTGCAGGAAATCCCTACGACCGGGTGTGGCTTTTCCCGACGCCCTTAAGATGCTGAAATTAAAGGCCAAGCAATACGAACTTCTGAAACCACCTATGCCGGTGGCTTGCAGGTGTAGGATATTCCAACATCCATGAGGGACACGCTTTCGGCCAAGAGCAAGGCCGAGCCTGCGCAGACAAGCTGTTTACCACCTAATCTCAACAAGTTACTGATCATGGCCGGTTTCCCTCAGAATATGGCATCCTTTTTGCGCCTAACAGATTTCAAAATCGCCCACAAGGAGTGAAAAGCATGGAAAAGCATACCAACGAAGTCGGCAGGGGCAATGTGGGGTTCGGATCCTCGTACCGCAAGGGAGCCGAGCAGGACTTAAGTCAAAGGTCCGAAATCGGCGCGGTGTTGGGGGGTCAAGTCTGGATGATTCGACCGGATAAAGACGCCAAATCCGCCAATCCATGCCTCTGGATGCAGGCGGGCGTGGCGGAGTTCAAGAGCTGCAACAATTTCTACGACTGCACTACCTGCAAGTATGATCAGGGCATGCAAAAGCAGGCGGAAAAAGGCAAACACCTGAGCTGGCAGGATGCCATGAGAAGGATGCCGGGCCTTGGACTGGGGTGGAATGAACCTGGTGCCTCACCGGATCCGGCCAAAGGTCCTTCTCCTCCATGAGGGGCCGGATAAGCGTATGACAGCCGAAAAACTCCCGGATTTCCCTCTCGAGCAGTTCGAGGAGTTCGCCGCCGAGGTCGAGGTCCCCGATGGGGGAAATGAGGAGGGTATTTTCCTTCCGGCTCATCAAAGGGGCTTGCGAAGCTCATAGCGTTTGATTTTGTCATAGAGGGTGGAGCGATCAATTCCCAGGATGTCGGCGCTCTTTGAGACATTCATCCACATGGCACAGGCGCGGATCCTAGATACCCCTCCGGATCTGGCCCCCTCGATGCTCAGAAGGATGCCGTTCTTCTGCTCCTCATCCATCCAGGTGCCCTCTATCTTTCCCACGAGCCCCCATTCGTTTTTTTTCGAAGGATCGCCAGCTCAACAGCCATTTCGGCCATCACGCGCTCCTTTTCCTGAAGTTCCTGCTTCAGCCGGCCGTACTCTTCCTCAGAAACGGTTTTCTTGCTTTGGCCGGGGCGTTTGGCAAGGCTTTGTAATGCGCTTTCCTTTACCTTCCGCTGGATCCGGGCCAGGTCGCTCGAGTACAGTCCCTCACGCCGGAGCAACTGTGCAACAGGAGCCTCTCCCCGCTGGGCTTCCAGGAAAATCTGGTATTTCTTTTCAGGGGAAAGGAACCGACGTCTTTGTTTCCCAACGGAAGGCAATGAATCAGGGCTCTTACTTTTGTCAATTACACTCATGGCCTCTCCTTTTCGCAGAGATGCGGATGCTTTTCGAGGGGATCCCATCGCATCAGGGGCACAAGAGCACCTGGTTCCCAAAATTCTCGGCAAGGGATTGCGACAGGGTTTCCGCCGCTTCGTGGTCCCCCAGTTCCACCAGGAGTTCCCCCCTGTCTCCCACGGTCAGCTTTCCGTGGGCTTCCACAACGGCGGCCACCTCCCGGGGTTCCACGGTCCACCAGCCCCGGGTGCGCATCAGCAGTTCCCTGCCCTTCAAGCGACGGGGGGTTACCAGGTCGATGCCCCGAAACCAGGCCTCCCAGCCGATCTGTGCCGGCGCCTTGAGCACGGGGCTCACAGGATCATGGTAGATGCGGCATCGGCCGAACAGGCGGAGTCGAATCAAGAAAAGATCTCCTTGAGAATTTTTTGCACCCTTTCGTTTGCCGGCGCCATGGCATCAGGAAGCTCGATTCCCTCTGCCTTCAAGATGCTCGCGAAGCAGCGGATGTAGATCTCGGCCGCCCCTTCCTCCCCTGGACTCAGTCCCCCCGCGGCCCTTGCATAAGCTGCATCAAAGGCAATGCGCGCTCTTTCCCTCCAGCGCCGGAGCCTTTCGTCAAGAGGGGAGAGTTTCAGGTGCTCAAGAAGCGCCCATTGGGCCTCTTCCATGGCGCGAAAAATGCGCCGCATCCCCTGAACCGAAGGATCCCTTCCCCATTCATCGGTTTTGGTCACTGATCAGCTCCGCACCTCGAGCAATTTCGATTCTGGCGCCTTGTTTGAGGTCGCCTTCCCTCATGTGATAAAGAGCATCGAGCAGCCGGATCTGGAACGTTCCTGGGCCGTTGGACGCCTTTGCGGCTGTCTCCGCAGCCAGTCCCAAACAGGAAAGCGCGGCGGCAGCCGCCTGATGGGTCTCGGAACCTGCTGCGAGGAACGAGGCAATCACGGCTGTGGCCGTGCATCCTGCGCCCGTCATGTATCCCATCATGGGGTGACCGTTGTGCACCTTGTACACTCTCCTTCCGTCGGTCACAAGATCCACCGGTCCCGAGACGGCAAGAATCGCATGGTAGTCCTGCGCGAGCTTCAGGGCGGCTTGGGCCGATTCATCCACAGTGTGCATGGTTTCAACCCCTTTGGGTTTTGCCTCTCCCCGGCAAAGGGAGAGAATCTCGGAAGGATTCCCCCGAATGACTTGGATGGAAAGATCCTCCATGAGTTTTCGAGCAGAACGGGAACGCAGGGTGGTGGCCCCCGCCCCAACAGGGTCAAGGACGATGGGAAGGCGCCGTTTGTTGGCTTCCCTGCCCGCTTTTGCCATGGCCTCCACCCGGGCCTGTGTGAGGGTCCCGAGATTGAGCACCAAGGCCTGGGCAAGGGCAACCATTTCTTCCACCTCCTCCTCGGCATGGGCCATGACCGGCGAGGCGCCGACAGCCAAAAGGGCGTTGGCCGTATAGTTCATAGTCACATAATTGGTAATGCAGTGGACCAAGGGTCTCCTCTCCCGGACACGATGAAGGGTTTCCCCGGCCTTCTCTGCCAACCCCTGATCAAACATAGCTATCCCAAATCACCGATCAAAATCCCTGCGCCACGGAGACATGGATTTGTCACGACGCCGTTATATAAAATGATCCCACCCTTCGCTGCTCAGACTTCTTCTCGAACCGTCGCGCATAACGAGGCCTATTTGGAGAGCCTGCCCGGTGATTCTTCCAACCTCGCTCAGAGGCGCATCGCATCTTGAAGCTAACGCAGAGCGAATGGAGGCCACGTGGTCTGCGGCGCATGTGATGATGAGTTCGTAGTCGTCGCTGGCTCCCAGAAAAAAGTCATGGGGGTCTTTGTGGAGCAAAATCGCAGCCTCCTCCAGGTCCTTGCTCAAAGGGAATCGCGCTTGAAACAAATCAACCCCCACGCCGCTTTCCTCACAGATGTGTCTCAGATCACCAAGGAACCCGTCGCTGATGTCGATCATGGCGCTGGCACAGCCGGTCTGCGCAACTGCGGCTCCTTCCCTCGCCCGGTGCACCGGTCTGATGTACGCCAAGACAAGAGGATGTTCGATTGATGCGAGAGAGCTGCGCAGCAACTGGAGTCCCGCAGATGAGCGGCCGGGATAGCCGGTCACAAGAACGATGTCGCCGGGCCGGGCCGTAGAACGGCGCACTGGGGTGCCCTCTTTCGCCTCTCCGATCAGGGTGATGTCGATGAAAGCTTCCGTTTCACTCCTGGTCAGGTTCCCTCCGATGACAGTCGCCCCAAATGGGTTCAATTCATCAAGAAACCCACGATACATGTCCTCCACGCCTTCTACGGGCGTTTCTCCTTTGAGACCCAGGGAAACTAGGGCGTAGCGGGGGTATCCTCCCATTGCTCCAATGTCGCTCACATTGATCAACATGGACCGGCGGCCAATCTCCCTGGGCGTCATAAGCCGCGGCAAGTAATGGCGACCTTCAACAACGCTGTCACAGGTCACCAGAATTTCATGTCCCGGCCTGGGCTTGAATGCTGCGGCGTCGTCCCCGATGCCCACGGTAACCTCTGCAGGTTCCGCCATCCCTTCCTGCTTCAATAGATGACGGATTCTGCGGATCAGCCCAAACTCGCCCACCTCGTTCAGTATTTCAGCCATGCTCAAAGACTTTGGGTAAAGATCTCCTGCGACAGGGTTCCTTCCGACACTTTTGTAACCGGACCGGTCATCTGGATGTAGAAATCCTCGGACACCCTGATGTCCAGCTTGCCGCCCGGCATGTGGACCGTAATGGCGCTCTCGCAGAGGCCCAGACGTCGCGCGACAGCGGCAGCAGCGCTGCTGCTGCTTCCCGATGCCAGGGTGTATCCGGCGCCGCGCTCCCAGATTTCAATCCGGATGTTGCTGCGATCCAGTACCTTCATGAACTGGACGTTGGTCCGGTTGGGGAAAAGCGGATTTATTTCAATGAGCGGCCCCAAGGTCCTCGTTTCCTCCTCCGAGACTTCCTCCCGCAATAGAACGCAATGTGGATTGCCGATGGTCGCCGCGGAAAACCGCCACGGATTTCCTTGAATGACTATGGTTTCGTTGAGCACTTCCCTGGGCGCCCCGTTTACCGGGATTCTTGTGCTGTCGAAGCTCACCTGTCCCATCTCCACTGTAGCGTACCGGCCTCCAGGGTGAACCCTTGATTCGACTTTTCCGCCCGGGGTCAGCACCGTGAAAGGGGTCTCCTGAACCAAGCCTTGATCCCAGAGACAACGGGAAAATATGCGAAGCCCGTTTCCGCTTTTCTCAGCCTCGGATCCGTCAGGGTTGAAAATGCGCAAGCCGAAATCTGCATTCTCAGCCTTCATAGGGCCCAGAAGGATTCCATCCGAGCCCAGGCCATAGTTGCGGTGGCAAATGAGCTGTATCTGAAGCGAACTGAGTTCCCCGTCCAGATCCGCAGGGTTGATCACGATGTAATCATTCCCGAGTGCATGGTATTTGGAATAACGCATAGGATTCGACTCCTGAAACCAAGGAAAGGCTCCCTGGTTCCATCATCGATCCCAGGGCGACTTTCGTTCCAATTCGAGGATTCTTCATGAAGCGGTCAATCAGCAATGGACCGGACAGATTGTAGTCTATGCTTCCGCCGCTGTTCCCTTTCCCGCTATCCGGCCCGCTGCGGATCAATGGAGACTCCTTTTGAGGTGAAGGAACTCGCTTCTCTCAAAACCCAGGGTTTTGCAGAAGGATAAAATGTCCGTGCTGTCCCAGCGGACGGAGGTGTAAACCACCTTGATTCCATTATTCTTGTGAAAAGCAAAAATCTCCTCCGCCAATTTCTTTCCAATGCCCTGGTCCATATACCTTGGGTCCACGCCGAACATGGCGATCCACGCGCATCGGTCGGTACCGAAACTTCCCAGGGTGACATAGCTGATCATGTAAGCCACCACTTTGCCTTTGGCTTCCGCCACAAAGCTCGCAGCGGTCTCTTTTTCTACCACTTCCTCGACAAGTCTTTTGAAATCTGTTCGCTGATGCGCCTTGGTGATGGCTGCGTCGATCCTGCCGATCTGCGAAGCGTCCCCTTTTTGAAGTTTTCTGACAAGCACACGCTCCATGGTCCTGCCTCTTTTCTTCATTCTAGTTGATTCTGATAATCTTCACATGATGGCCCACCCAATCCGGGGGAAGGTAAATCCTGCCGCTGTTTCCGCTCAATCTGACCCTCTTTTCAAGCATCTCTTCTCCGAAGACTTCGAATTTCACCTTGCCCTTCGTCCTCCCTGGAGAACCCTTCCGGCCTTTTGCTTGTTTCTTGCTCATCTGTAGAAGCCTTATGGAAAGGAGGTTATGCACCTTTCCGGCGCTTGTGATAAGGGCGATAATGGCTTGCTCGCAAATTTCGCGGCACGATGCTTCTTCATAGAGTATACGGCCTCACGAAGCAAGGGGAAATTGCGTGTTGAGAACCCTGCCCAGGGTCATGGATCCTCTCGAAATTTCTGAAAAAACCGGCGCCCCCATGGCTTCGACGTGTTTACGCAAAATGGGAAAACAAGCGCTGTCGCCGATCACCCAGATAGCCACGGTCTTTTCAGCATGTGCGAGGGGCATGAGCGCCTGCAGCATGTCTTTCAGCAGCAAGGCATCCACATAGAGGTGAATGTAAATCCCGTCCACACCCGGATCATTCAACAGCGCTTCCAGGGCTGTGCTGTAAGCTTCCCTCCCGACCCTCTCAATGGCCGGCCAGAGATCAACCGGGTTCCGGGGTTCCATCCATGCCGGAAAGACATTCTTCAAGGCCCTGACGGATTTTTCGGACAAAACAGCAAGACGCATCCCGTGACGGTCGAGGTGATCGGTTGCGACAATGCCGGATGCGCCGCTGAAGGTGAGAATCCCGATCCTGGGCCCGAGGGTTTTCCCTTTCCACAGCGTGAGCGACCTGAGAAGATCGACCATTTCAGTGAAATCAAAGGCTCTATGTACTCCAAGCTGCCGCAAGAGACCGTCCATCACGAGGGCTTTTCCCGCCAGGGCGCCCGTGTGGCTCGTGGCCGCGCGAGCGCCTTGTCCACTGGTTCCTCCCTTCAGGACGACCAAGGGTTTTTTCATCCCTCCCACCAGCTTCCTCAAACGGGCTGCGTCGGCAATGGATTCCAGGTACATGCCGATCACCTCGGTGGTCTCGTCCTTCGCAAGATACTCAAGAAGATCACATTCGTTCACATCGCACTTGTTTCCTATGGAGCAGGCTTTGCTGAGCCCGAAATATTCCTCTTTCAAGACCTGCAACAGAAACCCGGCTGAGAGCATGCCGCTTTGGACAACCAAAGAAACCCCTCCTGGCCGCAGTTGTTGTTTCCAGATATCCGGTCTCATGAAGGAGGCCACCATCCCCGTGGTGGCGTTGATCGCGCCCATGCAGTTGGGTCCCCAGATTCGCATCGCAAAACGTCTCGCAACAGCGAGACATTGAGCCTGCAGTGCGATTCCAGGGGGACCGGTCTCGGCAAAACCAGCGCTCTGAATCATCACTCGCCGGATTCCCTTGGCGCCTAGTTCCTCCAGGATTGCGGGAACGAGGGGCGCCCTGACAAAAACAATCGCGAGATCGACCGGCTTGAGCAATTCTTCGATTCGGGCCACGGCTTTTACACCGCAAACCATCTTTGCTGCCGGATGAACGGGATAGAGGCCGGTGGAAAATTTTTCTTTGAGGTTGGCCACAAGGGCGTATCCGCCCTTGCGAGGGTCGGGAGAGGCGCCGATCACTGCGACGCTTTCAGGTTCGAGAAACTTCTCCATATCTTCCCATATCAGAATGCCCTTGAGGTTTCAATGGTTCTATACTATTCTTTTAATCGCTTCAGATTTTTTTCACACTTCAGGTGTTTGAAAAACCCAGAGGAAGCAAGCACGGCTACGGGGTTGGGACTCTGAAACATTGCCCAAAGCCGGCTACCGTGGTGCGGCGCCTTCGTTCTTCGGTTTTGAGAGAGCCCCCCATGCTCGGACCGGCAATTTTTGAATTATAAAAATCTAAACTGTTGCGAACAGGCAATGTGTACTGTGGAAAAGAAGAAACCCCAAGATCCCATGGTGTCGGGAATTCACAACAATAAAGACAACGGTGTCCTCGACGGGGAAGCGAATTCTGCTTCTCTGGAAAGCGAGAGCAGGCTTTCTCAAATTCTTCACGGTCTTTCCATCGCTGCCTTTGTCATTGACCGCAATCATGTCCTAACCCATTGCAACAAAGCCTTCGAGACCCTCACCAATTTGTCCGCCGCCTCCCTCGTTGGCACCAACCAACAGTGGAGAACTTTCTATCCCCATGAAAGACCGACCCTTGCGGATTTCATTGTGGACGGGGCCTCAGAGGAAAAAATAAGCAGATACTACAAAGGGAAATACAAGAAATCCGGGCTGATTGACGGAGCCTATGAGGTGGAGGATTTTTTCCCGAATCTCTCCGAGGGAGGAAAGTGGCTCTTCTTTACAGCAGCTCCGCTTGTGGATGAAGCGGGGCGAATCACCGGGGCCATAGAAACCCTCCAGGACATTTCGGATCGCAAAAAAACGGAGGAACGCCTTCGCAAGTCTGAAAGGCGTCTTCGAGCCCTTCTAGACTTTGAGCCCTACCCGGTGGTCGTATTCAACCTTGACGGCCTTGTTTCCTACGTGAACCCTGCGTTTTCAGAAACCTTCGGTTGGCGTCTCGAGGAATTGGAGGGGAAAAGAATTCCCTTTGTGCCCACCGGGCTGGAGGAAGAAACGCGGACCGGAATTCGGAGACTCATGGAAAAGAGGGTCGTCCTTCATTTTGAGACCCAAAGGCTAACCAAGGATGGACACACACTGGACGTGGTGATTCGGGCCGCAGTCTTCGCAGAATCAAAAAACGAGCCGGCAGGCATCATCCTGATCCTGCGGGACGTAACCGAAGAAAAAAGGATCGCCCGCAGCAACGAAGCCATGATTCGGATCACCATGGCTCTCCCCGAATACCCGGACTTGGAAGAACTTCTCACCTACATCAACCACGAGGTGAAGCGACTTCTCGGAACAGAGGGCGCCATCGCGGTGCTCCATGACGAAATTCGGGGCGATCTATTTGTTCTGGGCGCCGCCTATGATGATACGGACACGGAACGAAGGATTGAAGAAGCCCGCTTTTCCATGGATCAGCTTGTGGCCGGCAGAGTGATTAGGACCGGTGAGCCGATCATTGTACCCGACACGTCCGAGGAACGTGCGATTCATGAAGAGAGGGACAGGCGGCTCGGTTACAAGACCAGGAATCTTCTCATCGTTCCCTTGAAGAGCAGCGAACGGGTGATCGGCGCACTTTGCGCCATCAACAAGAAAGGACGCCCTTTTGCCGAAACCGACTCGGAACTTCTAAATATGATCGCTGGAACCGTTGCCCTTTCGGTCGAAAATGCTCGGTTCGCGGAAGATCTCAAGAAAGCCTACCGGAACAACGATGCCCTTCTCAGAATCAGCATGGCCCTCCCCAAACATCCCGATCTGGAGGATCTTCTGGACTATGTCAACGAGGAGGTGAAGAGGCTTCTGAACGCAGAGGGATCGGTCGCACTGCTTCTGGACGAAGAAAAGAACGAGTTCTATGTCCTCGGCGCCGCCTATGACGCCCTGGACACTCAAAAGAGGGTTAAAGAGGTTCGCTTTCCCGTGGACCAGCTCATAGCCGGGAAAGTGGTGAGAACCGGACAACCTCTGATCGTCTCGGACACCTCTCTGGAAACGCATCTCCACGAAGAAAGAGACAGGAAACTCGGTTATAAGACTCGAAACCTTGTACTGGCGCCCTTGAGAAGCAGGGAGCGGATTATCGGCGTGATCAGCGCCATCAACAAGAAAGAGGGGTCTTTCACTGAAAAAGATCTGGAGCTGTTGAGCCTCATTGCAGGAACGGTGGCCCTCTCCATTGAGAATGCCAAGTTTTCCGAAGAGATCAAAAAAGCCTACCGGGAAGTGAGCAGCCTTAACCGGGCCAAGGACAAAGCCATAAACCACCTCTCCCATGAACTGAAGACCCCCGTCTCCATCCTGACGAGTTCCTTCAACCTCCTCGGGAAAAGGCTGGGAGATCTGCAGGAGCAGTCGTGGAAACCCACGACGGAAAGAATCAAGCGTAACCTCTTACGCATTCTGGATATTCAGTATGAAGTAGATGACATCATGGAAAACAGGAAAGCCAAGGCCTACGACCTCCTCCATCTGCTTCTCGAACAATGCTCGGATCAGTTGATGACCCTCGTTGCCGAGCAGTGCGGCGAAGGCCCGATCGTGGAAAGGATTGCGGCGCGGATTGATGAGCTGTTCGGCCCCAAGGTCTCGGTGCCTGAAGTCGTCGATCTTGGACAAACGTTAGAAGAGCGTCTGGGGTATTTGAAACCCTTTTTCCCCCACCGGGAAGTGGACATCGTCACCCGCATCGAACCCGTGCCTCCTGTTTACATTCCCCGGGAAGTCCTCCACAAGGTGCTGGACGGCCTCATCAAGAATGCGGTGGAGAACACCCCTGACGAGGGCAGGATCGAACTGGCGGTGATAAGAAAGGGAGCCGGGAGCCTTTTCCTTATCCGCGATTACGGTGTGGGCATCCCTGAGGAAGCGCAGAAGAGAATTTTTGAGGGCTTTTTTTCCACCCGGGACACTATGGCCTACTCTTCCAAGAGACCCTTTGATTTTAACGCCGGCGGAAAAGGGGCGGATCTGCTTAGGATGAAAATCTTTTCCGAACGCCACCATTTTCAGATCGATATGGCTTCAACCCGGTGCAGGCACCTCCCCACGGAGGCCGAGGTGTGTCCTGGAAGGATCAGTGCGTGCACCCTTTGTTCCACGGTTGAAGATTGTCATCAGTCGGGTGGCACTATCTTTTCTCTTTACTTTCCCCCGGTTCCATCGGAACCGCCCGACAGCACTCAAGGATAACCGAACGCCGAGCACCGAGCACT